>JBCDEP010000262.1:0-4268 GCA_039179675.1 Cyanobacteria bacterium P01_G01_bin.67 | reverse complement strand
GAGTGATATTATGTGTTTTAAAACTAGTTTTTTGAGACTATAACAGTAATTTCCATCAGCATTTTTTGCTTGGTTTTTAAAGCTTAGTTGAATTTATGTATATTTTCTGTAATTTAGATCACCCTTATTTTTCCTACTGGTTATTAAAGATAATGATTTGATAAACTTATCAATAATTTACCTTATACAAAAAATAACATGAATTAATCCTCTTATTTTGTTCTACTAGTCAACGCTTCAAGAATAGTAACTCTAGCTGTTGATATCTATAGACCATCAAGCAGCTAAAACTTCATAGTCTAGTTTCAAGGTTCTGAATACACACCTAAAAGGTGATAATGTTTTAGAGTTAATTTGCTATTGGTAAAATTACTTAGCTTAATTCTAGCATTTGGGCTTTTGAGCAAAATATTGCTGAGTTGGATTCAGTAAAAACAACCAGTAGCAGATTTGCGGTTTATAACTGTCTGGCTTGTGGTGCTAGTGTCATGGAGAGATAAGCTGCATCAACTTGACGTATTAGCAATCGCTGCAGTTGTAAATAAATTTAGTTAGTGGTTACTACGTTACAAATACTTACTCTTAGATTACAAAAGATTAATAATGAGTACCTTATTAAGAGGATTAAATGTTTACCTAATCGGCATGATGGGTTCGGGAAAAACCACCACGGGGAGTTGTCTGGCACAGAGTCTAGGCTATCGTTTTATTGATACCGACCAAACCATTGAAGCGATCGCCAAAAAGCCGATTTCAGCAATTTTTGAAGAGTCAGGAGAGGACTATTTTCGCGATCTGGAATCCAAAGTCCTAGCCGAATTATCGGGCTATACTCGTTCCGTAATTTCTACTGGAGGTGGCATAATTCAATCACAAATGAACTGGAGCTATCTCAGACAGGGTTTAGTCGTGTGGTTGGATGTCGAGCTAGAGATCTTAAAAAAAAGAGTAGCAAAAGATCAAACTAGACCTTTGGCTGACAAACTAGAATCATTATTGACAGCTCGCCGTCCATTGTATGCGCAAGCTGACATCCAGATCTCAATCAAGCCAGAACAATCTGCCACGGCTATATCGGCTCAAATCAGGGAACTAATGCCAACTGTGCTGAAGTCAGAAGTATAGCTAAATTCTCGGTAGTGATTGCTGGAACAAGAAGATTTCCCTACTCAAATTTTATTCAATTCTATGGTCAACGATAGCGAATATTTAAAAGAAGAAGCAGCTACACGGGTTCGTGTACTCAGCGAAGCACTCCCCTATATTCAGAAATTTGCTAACCGTACTATTGTCATCAAATATGGTGGTGCGGCGATGAAGGATGACCAGCTTAAAGCCAAAGTAATCAATGACATTGTGTTTCTTTCCTGTGTCGGCGTAAATCCCGTGGTGGTTCATGGAGGTGGTCCTGAGATCAATACCTGGCTGGAAAAACTGAATATCGAGCCGTTATTTAAGGATGGGTTGCGAGTTACGGATGCGGCAACTATGGATGTGGTGGAAATGGTTTTGGCGGGAAGAGTCAACAAGGAATTAGTGTCCTTAATTAACCGCGCAGGTACTTTGGCAGTAGGGTTATGCGGCAAAGATGGTAATTTGATTCAGGCTCGACCTGTCGGCAAAGAAGGTGTCGGCTTTGTCGGTGAAGTTACTAACGTCAACACAGGGGTGGTTGAATCCTTAGTGAAAAATGGCTATGTTCCCGTAATTTCAAGTGTTGCTGCCGATGAGAAGGGACAGGCTTACAACATCAATGCTGATACTGTGGCAGGTGAGATTGCCGCAGCGTTGCAGGCAGAAAAACTAATCTTGTTAACTGACACTCCAGGAATACTTTACGACTATCATGATCCCACAACCTTATTAAACAAATTGGATATTCAGAAAGCGAGAGAGTTAATCGACCAGGGAGTTGTCTCAGGAGGCATGATTCCCAAAGTCTCTTGCTGTGTACGATCGCTGGCGCAGGGAGTAAAAGCAGCTCACATTCTTGATGGTCGTCTGCCACATTCACTACTGCTGGAAATTTTGACTGACGAGGGTATTGGTTCAATGATTGTTGCTTCAGAATTGATGAGCTAGAAGGTTAAACCGAGAACTATCAAAACTTTTTCTTGATGATAATGCCTCTGCCAAACTTACCGCGGTTTCTGCGGTGCCCAAAATCGTCGAAGTGTCTTCTGTTATGTCTGCCTCGAAAACGATTGCTGCGGCGGTGGTGGCGATCGCCATGTCCAAATCCACCAAAACCTCCATGCCGACCAAATCGACCGCGGTGTCCAAATCCTCTGCGGCGACGACTAGAACGTCTAAATCTGCGGTGACCCCGACGAGAATTCTCATAAATAGGATTGCCGTAATAGTCGTACTTTTGACTATACTCTCTGGTTGGTAATGGAGTATGGGTTCGAGGACGTAAATTTAGAGGGGTCGGTGAGGTCACGCGGCTGCGAACTCCAACTTGAGCTATCACAAGATCTTCGGGTTCTGAGGCTTTGGCGGGAGCTTCCATGATGCTGAATGCCCCCCAAGTAAGAGTCAAGGCTCCTAAAGCAGCTCTCCAACTTATTTTTACCTGAGCTTGATTATTCATAATTAATCCTCGTTTACTTGAGAAGTAGATATAAATTATTTAATAACTAGTTACTTAGTTTGTTTGATTATCACCGTAGTTTATAAAGATGAGAAATAACCGAGAAAAGTTTCAGCAAAAATATCAGGCTGGAAAAGAAGCTTTAGAAAGAGGACAATATCGTTTAAGTATCGAAAATCTGGAGGCGGCAAAAGAACTAATCGAATCAAATTCTCGTCGCGGAGGAGAAGCTCAAATTTGGCTAGTTACAGCCTACCAAGCCGCTAATAAACTCGATCAAGCGATCGCCTTGGGTCAAGAATTAATTACCCATCCTGATACGCAAACTCGCGAACAGGCTCAGCGCATTCTCTACATCATTAATGCTCCCAAACTAGAACGACCCAAGGAATGGATGAGTGAGATTCCTGATTTGTCGAAAGTTGATAGTGATGCTTCTCGTTATGTTACTGCTAAAAAAAAGCCTAATTCTCCATCTACACAACTAGATCTAGAAAATTTGTCACCCCCTGCCACAGAGACAGCTGATAATCAGTTTATTTGGTTTGCAGTAGTGCTGATTGTCTTAATTCTCGCTAGTCTAATCTGGTTAGGTAAAGTTTAGTTACAAAAATCTACACTATACCCTAATGATGCCTTATCTGCGATCGCCATCACTGCCCATAGCGCAATTGAAGTAAATTTTCCGCTAATTTTGGATAGAAATCAGGAACTTATTTGCGGAAAATCAATTCCAAATAGGTAGTAATCTTTATTTCTGATCCCAATAATTGTTATTGATGATGTTAAACGTTGAGCAGACAGTTTCTAAATTAACTACTAGATTATATATTCGCATCTTAAGCAGTGGTGTTTTTGCCTTAATAGGCTTGATGGGGGGATTAATCCCTGAAATATCGGTGCTATCGTCTGATATTGGAGAAATTCCTTTGTTAAATGTCTCTTTAGCTCAAAATGCTTACGGGCAAGAATTTACCCCAGCAGAAACCGAAAATTATGCCAGAGCGGGTTATCAGGTAGAGTTACTCAGAAGAGAAGCCTATCAACAAATCAAAAATTTGATTAATGAACCACCGCCAAACATTGTTTGCGATCAGCCTGCAACCCTGAGTAATCTCAAACCTGAAGTTCGAGCCATTGCCAATAACTATTGCAATCAATCACAACAAATTGTGCGAGAAAATAACCTGACAATTAATCGCTTTAATGAGTTAAAAACTCACTATGATCGCCAAGATAGTTTCTATCAAGAAGTTCAGGGCATTTTACTTAAGTTACAAAATTAACTGAAATAAACTGAATATTACAGACTGTCTGTCCCTGTAGCAACATATCTCGTAAGGGCGAACCGCGGTTCGCCCACCCATAAATCATTTGTCGTCAATATTCGCAGAAATGACCTTAACGTTATCGATTCAAACATTAAGGAATTTAGGACATGATTTGAGTGGAGCCGAGCAGAGTCGAACTGCTGTCCAGACCAGCTATTCACTTGCCCATTCTTTCACAGGTTTAGCTCCTTTTACCCTTAGAGCGGGGGTCATCAATTATCCCTGATGGCAGGATTCTTTGATAAAGTCTTTTCCTTATGGTCTACCAAAGAAAACCAGAAGGAGCATCCGTTGGGGTTTTGTCTCTAATCCTTAACGGAGTCAAACTAGAGACGAGCAAATCT
>JBCDEP010000014.1:0-58463 GCA_039179675.1 Cyanobacteria bacterium P01_G01_bin.67 | reverse complement strand
GGGACAACACTCGAACAGATTGAGCAAAAGTTGTTTCAGTTCTTAGATTCTAATCAGTTTCTCTCGGCTCGACAAGTTCAAAAGACACTCAATTTCATTTTCTCACTTGTTGCTTAATCTTTTAGTGGGAAGGGAGTAAGACATATTGATTGAAGCTGACCAGTTTGATTATCCTCATGGGTTGAAGCGAGTGAATTATCTTTTTATCGTAGTTTGACTTGGGAGATAAGGTAATCGCGTTTGTTCGCAATCCAGCTCCAAAGAAATAAGCCCTGGCTATAGTTAACCAGGACTTGGATATTAGGTCAAAAACTGATGGAAGAGGGAAAATTTAGTAACCGTAGCCGTGGGGAAGGTATTGGTTTAGGTCAACTTGGTCTTGAACCGAGGTTTGAGTCGCATCTTGGTCAATGAAATTGTAGTTACCTACCGCAGCCGCTTCGTTAGCGTTTTGTTGCACTGAAGTTTGAGCATCAGGGGCAGAGGGAACGCCGTATGCTCCCAAGTCTAATTGTTGTTGCAGGTTATGTTGTGTAGCGTCTTGGTCGATGTAGTTAGCATTGCCAACAGCAGCAGCGGAGTTAGTGTTACCTTGAATGCTAGTTTGAGCATTTTGAGCGAAAGCAGCTAGAGGAGAGAAAGCGATAACTGTAGTTAGAAGAGCCAAAGTAGATTTTTTCATGGTTTTGTATCTAGTTAGAATTAATAAGAGTGTATTTTGCTTACATTCTCCAGATACGGTTGGTTTATTTTTTTATGCGGATCTGTTTCTACATTCTCTATGAGGATGGGTGAAGCTTGGTTATAGACATCGCCATCATGACACAGCGGATAACCGACTATCTAACCTTCTATTTGAGTTACTATTTGCTTGTATATGTCGTGCATCAGTTCCACATTTTCCTGCCAAA
Organism: Cyanobacteria bacterium P01_G01_bin.67; assembly: GCA_039179675.1. Taxonomy (GTDB): domain Bacteria; phylum Cyanobacteriota; class Cyanobacteriia; order Cyanobacteriales; family Xenococcaceae; genus Waterburya. Next base: position 57,552 of record JBCDEP010000014.1, on the reverse strand, counting down.
CGTAGTGATCTAAAACCAATCCATGTCCTGCTTTACCAAATTGCTGGCGGGTATCTGGACTATGAATTAACTTAACTATTGCTTCAGCAGTAGCAGCAGGGTTTTCTTTGGGGGCGATATAGCCTGTCACCCCATCTTGTACTACCTCGGGTAAACCTCCAGCATCAGATACTACGACGGGTAAGCCACAGGCAGAGGCTTCTAAAACTGCTACACCAAAGCTCTCGCTATCTAATCTACTAGCAGCAACATAAATATCCATCTGATTGAGATAATTCGGCACCTGTTTATGAGGTACTGCTCCCACAAATTTGGTTACGTGATCAACATGTAACTGCTTTGCCAAAGCCGCTAATTCTTTTCTTTGCTCGCCATCTCCCACAATAATTAATCTTAATTTTTCCGCTAAATTAGTTGATTTAGCGATCGCCTTTTCTCTAGCTTGAGCGAAGGCTTGGATTAAAATATCAATTCCGTACTTAGGAGCTAACTTCTTAACTGTGCCAATAGTTATGTAATTAGGATCTTGCTGAGGTTCAGGGCGAAATTTTGCGGTATCAATGCCAAAGGGAGTAATACTGAGGTGGGTAATATCTTCACACAGAGACTTGGTTTGTCGTGCCATCACCTCACTGGTTGAGGCTACCCAGTCAGCTTGACGTATATTTGCGGCAACTAAAGCTCGATGCAAAAAACTAGTAGCAGGGAAATCATAGACATCACTGCCCCAGACGGATAGCAGCAGCGGATGATACTGACTTAAACGCCCAAGAGTTCCGTAACCGCTTGCGTAGTGAACATGCAGTAAATCTGGCTTGATTTTAGCCAGTAATTTTTGGACATATTTCTGATTAAAAAAATAACCTTGGGGGGTTTTGTGGGGTAAATCATAAATCTTGACTCGACTATCTATGGGGTCACTTGGTTGGTGCATAGTAAGTAGGTGTAGTTCACTCACTCTCTCAACCATGGCGTTTGCCCAGCGCACGGTATGGATTGAATTTTGACCAGCTAAAAAAGCTACTTTCATTTTAAGTTTAGATACCTGGATACTCTCGAATTTTGCTCTGCATTAAGCAGCTAATCTGGATGGTGTTGGGGGAATTTACGGCTTACATAGGACATAATAAGTTGATTAGTTAATTTTTCACCCAAAATATGATAGAAAATCCATTTCCTGAGACTTTGAACTGTTTTTCGACATAATACAGCCACAATTATTCTTGTAGAGATCTGATAATTTGTTAGTAGCTTATATTCCTGAATCAACTCGCGTTTAATGATCTTGCTTAAACTTTGGTTAGAAGTTGTTCCACCTAGTCTAAACTTTGCCAGGGGTTGTCTCAGATTGATAAATATGGCGTGATGAGTATGAAATCGCATCATCAACTCGCGATCAGCACCTACTTCATATTCTGGCTTAAATCCGCCCCAATTCTCGTAGAGGGTACAATGGACAAAACAAGTGGGATGGTTAATTAAAATCCTGGCATTTTGGAAGGCGCGATCGCTCAAATCTCCCTGGTGTAGAGATACGGTTTGATACTCATCTGCAAACTTGTACATGTTGCCGTAAATAACGCAGGGTTGTTGTTGCTTTTGATATTCATGAACCACTTGCTCTACGGTAGTGGGTAGATATAGATCGTCACTATTGATAATGCCAATAATTTCCCCCGTTGCCAAAGCAATCCCTTTGTTCATCGCATCATATAGCCCGCGATCGCTTTCGCTAATCCAGTAGTCAATATGATCTTCGTATTGTTTAATAATCTCTAGAGTATTGTCGGTAGAACCGCCATCTATGATTAGATATTCAATATTGCTATAGCTTTGATTGATGACACTGTTAATCGTTTCTGCTATGTAAATATCATTGTTATAAACGACGGTAATAATTGTCACCAAAGGTAGAAAATCAGCGCCATCTACCATATTCTCTAGTTCTGAGCTTAAACCAAATGAACTTTTTTGCTTTCCCTCAGTTCTTAACCCACCTTCTGTTCGCTTTGCAGGAGACTGGAATTGATTATACTGCGCCATAGAGTTGAGGACTAAAAACTAGGATTTAAGATTACGGGATGTCTGAGTATACCAAGGTATAAATCTACTATTAAGTTGAGGTGTTGTGGGCTTGGCTAAACGGCGTTCACTAATAGCAAAAAGAAAGATTAAAAAGCTAATTCTATAGCCTGGAATTGGTAAAAACAGATCGCCTTTGAGATGAGATAGTAAAACAGTTAATAGTAGAGAATATAAGAGAGGTTTAAAAGTATCTTGTTTTTGTTTGTGCTGACTGCCAATAAATAAATAGATTAAAGCACTATAGGTCAGCAGAGAATATATATATCCGCCAAAATATATTTTACGTACATAACCAACATCAGACAATATAGAAGATTTAATACTATCAAAGAGATATCTACCTTCCCCAAATACCCTGGCTGATGTATTGTCGGGCAAGTGCCAATATCTCCTGGTAATCGTGCCAAAGTTACCAGTATTAGTATCATCACCTTCAACAAAATTCTTACCTTCAAGAAAAACATTAGACGCCCATTCAATATTTTTTTCGAGACCAGTATCAAATATTAAATCTAAGTTGCTGACTGAAAAGTAAATAATCAAACTGCTAACTAAAGTGAATAATATAAACTTTGACAACAAATAAAATTTAAATTTTAAGATAGAAAATATTAGGGTAACTGCGACAAAGATAATAATTCCTAATAAGCCAATTCTAGCATTTAAAGCGATTGACAATAATAATGGAGGAATCAACAGTAATGAGTATTTGTATTTAGAAAAATTATATAAACAAAGGCTTAAAGCACATCCGATTGCTATACCCTGCACGATTGATAATGAGAATAACAGATCTTGGCTCAAACCGAAACTGCGAAAAGCATAAAGATCTGGTCTAAATAATTTATCTTTACTAGGATTATAATTAAGAACAGTTGTCAGAATAATGGTTCTAAAATTAGGTAGTAACAACATAATTATCGCCATCAAAGACTGAACTGCTGCCACGGTAACGAGACTGCTTAAAAAATCGGCAAAGGTAAACCTCAACTTACGAATTGCAAAAACACATAAAAATAAAGTAATTGGTAAAACTTCCAGCAAAATCATCGTCTGGCTAAAAGTGTGTTTGCGCGTAAAAGCTAAGTCACTAGCATAAATAGTAGAAGTGTCAATAATAAAAGCATATATGATCGATATAGCGATCAAGAAGAGGGCGATAAACAAGTGCTTTTGCTGTAATATTTTCCAGATAGCACTTTTATAAAAAAACAGCAAACCAACTACAGTGAAGGGGGCAATGAGCTTGTTAATGCCCAAGGGAATAAAATTGAAGGGTGGGGCATATATATAAATAAACAGCAGTAATAAAAATAAAAGCTGGTTGATTTTGGGAAAGGATAATTTTAATTTCATCTTTCTCACATAAGAGGAACTAGATCATAAAAAGCTGGTTATCAACAGTTATTTAGCAAAACTTTTAAGGATTGGAGATGCGACCATAATTTTTGCCATTAATTAGCCACATAATCATTAGCTTTGATAATAAAGGAATATCAGAGAAGTTTCGCGTCAATTTCAATAGTGTATACCAATCTTGTAGAGCCGCTTTTTTCTGCGATCGCAAGATGGAATTATAAATTGAATTAGCATAGGTATCTTTGATAAAAATGGCTTCAAACTGGGATTTATCAACTAGATCATCTTGCCATTTGTCAATTAGCTGTTTTAATCCCTGTAAACGTCGTGCTTTAGTTTTAGAAGTGCGATCACCTAAATGTTGACGAAATACTAATAATGCTTCCTCGATACAGACAAAATCGTATTTAAGGGCAATGCGATACCACATATCCCAGTCTTGAAAACTAACCAGATTAATATCAAATAAGCCACAGTCGATAAAACAAGACCTACGCACCGTAACAGCACTAGTCGTAGTCGGGCAAAATTTTCCTTGACGCATTCCCCAAACCACACCCTGAGGAGGAATTTGGGCTAGAGTCACTTTGGGCGGAATCTGATTATCTGACCAACGTTTAATTACGCTCGAAAAAACTAGTCCTGCTTGAGGATTCGCCAGGTGTTGCTCAACATGTAGCTGTAGTTTATGGGGCAACCAACAATCATCGTCATCTAAAAAAGCAATTAGCTCTCCCTCCGCTGCGGTAATGCCCGTGTTTCTGGCAGCATTGCCCCCTCCAGTCTGAGGGCGGTTAATCAGACTTAAACGTCGATCCTGAAAGTTGGCGATAATTTGTTCTAGTAATGAAGCATCAGCAGGATGATCGTTGACGACCAAACATATAAAATTTTGATAAGTTTGAGCCAAAACACTTTCAATGGCTTGTTGGACATAGTCCAATCGATTATAAGTTGGGATAACGACTGTTATCTGCATATCTGAAGCTGGTCTATATTGATTGTTATTAAGAAAAAAATTTATTTTTTATTTCTTCTTTTACGAAGAGGTTTTAAACCTAATTGATCAGTTGTTCACTGTTCACTGTTCACTGTTCACTGTTCACTGATAAACTACCCTAGGATATTACTGGGGAAGTTAAACCAATCGTCTGATGTACCTGTTGCCACATCTGCTGACTAAGTTTCTTTTGCTCTAGGGCTGCGGTTTGAATAGTATTAACTATCTCACTACGACTGGGTTCAATCGTCACTGATTGAATTTTGGCAGTAATTTCTGCGGGGGTAAACAAAGGATTCATCAATAGTTGGGGACAGCGATAATCTTCAAACAACATTTGATATTTATGACTCCATCCCGTTGCCAAACAAGGCACCCCTTGAGATAAAGAGCTAACTATACCGTGAAAACGAGAACTAATCACTAAAAAACATTGACCAAGAATACCTTTGATTGCTAGAGGATCTGTTTCCGCAATTACGGTCAAGCGATCGCCAAATTTACTCTGGAGATTCAGGGCAATTTCATAGTCTTTGCCAGTCTGATGCACCATGATAAAGGGATTAAGTTCGAGATCGAGCAAGCACTGAATACAGTTTTCAATAAAAATTAAATATTTTTCTCTAACCTGGGGTTCTGTTTTATCCAGCATCCTGACGTTAGGAATAATACAGGCACGCTTACGAGCAGTAAAATAATTAGGAACTTGACCAGAAACTAAATTAGTGAAATCTGGAGCTAAATTAAGTTTGCCCGCCGCCGCCTCAAATTGCTGCACAAAATCAAAAGAAACCCGATCTCGGGCGAAAACTAAATCACTGTTAACTAAAATAGTCTCAAAAGCTGTTTTAACCTGGGGATTTTCAAATGGTCCAAAGGCTTGGGGTAACAAAATAATTTTTTTACCTTCTGCTTTTAAACGTGCCAGTTTAGCCGCCATCCTTTGAGCATAGCCAGCACCCCACTGATCGGTATAGGAAAAACCAGAGGCATCTAGTAAGACATCCACCTCTTGATTTAACACCAACTGCCAATGGCGACGGGCGCTCAAAGGCAACAGACTTGCTAAACCATTAATAATAGAGCCTGAGTTAGGGAAGCGATTATCAACCCAGGTTACATACTCCAGTCCCACTTTTGTTCTGCCCTGGCGATCTCGATAGCGACGTTCGAGATTAGCTGCCACAACCGCTGTGGGGTCATACTTTTGGAGATGCTGCATCATAGCATAAAGCATCAGTTCAGCACCTTTGTTAACAAATTCTACTCCCTGTACTTCATAAAACATCTGCTAATTGTATCTCCTAATTTCTGCTAGAGGCTTCTTCTGAGAATAAGGAACCATACCTTCAGGATTAGGATAACCCAAGGAAATCAAGATAATTACTCTCTCATCTGGTTCTAAGCTAAGAATTTGACTCATTTGCTTTTCTTTACTAGCAATATCGGGCCAGTTGATTGGACAGGAACTCAGTCCTAAAGTTTCTAAGGCATACATCAAAGACATCGCCGCCAAAGAAGCATCAATATAAATTACGTGGCGGTCTCGTTCGCTATAATATGCTCTGAGCTTGCCTACTACTACAATCACGGCAGGGAAATTTTGGCTAAAACCAGCTGTGCCCATAGGAACAGAACTCACTTGCTGCACTAGTTTGGGGTCGTCAAAAATTCGAAATTCAAACGGTTGGCGATTGCAGGCGCTAGGAGACAAAGCCGCAGCGGTAATAGCGCGATCAATCAATTCTCGTGGCACTGGTTGGGGTAAATACCAACGAACCGAACGTCGGCGATAAGATAAAGCTAAAAACTGCTCATAATTGACATTAAGAGCTTGGTTTAAGTCCCGTTGGTAGGGAATACACTTATTCTCTCCTGGTAAAGATTCAATTGTCTTAAATATAGCTTGGCTGCGCTCAATTACAGGATGAGTAGTAACAACATTAAAGTATTCCTCAAGCACATCGTGAGCCCATTTTAATTCTGACGGGTTTGTCTGCTCTCCCTTGATTAGATTTTGATAAGCAGCTACGGTCTCCTCCAAATAGTCAAGGGCAAAAATATCCCGCCGAGGGCGCATGATTAAGCCTTTTTCTAAACGATGAATATTACGTCGTAAAAGATATTGAGGCGATTGAGTAATGGTTAAACTCTTTTGATATTGCAGTTTGCCATAGATAACTCCCTGGTGTTCTCGATCCATAGCTGAATCAAACAAAGCATAGTAAAAAGAGCTAAGTCTGGGAGAACTAACACATATATTTAATAGAACATTTTTAAACCAAGTGCGAACACGTTGATATAGCTGTTTGGGCTGAGCTAAACCTAAATCGCTCAGGGTTTTGATAAGAGGTTTAGAAGCACTGACCATTGGACTTCATATCAGTTTAAGTATTTGCAGTTTAGATTAGCACGCCAATAGAGTGAAATTTGGTGAATTGATAACTCTGATATGATTTAGACTGCTAAAAATATTGCTAGTTATAAATAACTATTGCTCTAGATGTTTGACAAACTAAGCTCTATTAGTCAAAAGTTAAGCCCAGGAACACGCAAAGTTGTCGGCAATGTCGGCTGGCTATTTGCTGAGCGAGTTTTAACCATGGCAATTACTTTTGCTGTTGGGGTTTATGTAATCCGTTATTTAGGTTCAGAAGACTTTGGTATTTTGAGCTATAGCATTAGTTTTGTCTCCTTGTTTGGTGCGGTTGCTAGCCTGGGACTTAAAACCATTGTAGTACGAGATATTGTCCGAGATGAAGGGGCTACCAGCGAAATTTTGGGTACGGTTTTATGCTTGAGATTAATTGGTTCGGCGATCGCCATTGCCATGATTGCGATCGCGATTTTTTATGGAGAGCAACAAGCTAAAATTCGTTTTCTGACCATCGTTATTTCCTTACAGCTATTATTTACTGCCGTCGATCAGACTTTTGAAATCTGGTTTGAATCTCAAGTACTAGCAGGAAAAGCCAGCATAGTTAAAATTGCTCAAATAGTAATCAACTCTGGGAGTCGTTTAGTTCTAATTTGGCAGGGATTGCCTCTAATCGCTTTTGCTTGGGTATTGTTAGCTGGGTCTGTAGTTAGGGCAGCTGGTATGTTTTGGATTTATCTTGATCATGGTCAGTTAGTAACAAGCTGGAAAATTAATGGGTTACGGGGCAAAAGAATGTTATCAGACTCCTGGCCCTTAATTTTCTCAATTATTGCCATCACCCTCTACATGAGAATCGATCAGGTGATGCTGGGAAATATGGCAGGAGCCAAAGCTGTTGGTAATTATGCGGCGGCGGTCAAATTTTCCGAGATTTGGAATTTTATTCCGATTGCTATTTGTTCTTCGATATTTCCCGCAATTATTCGAGCTAAGCAAAGAAGCAAAGCTGCATATTATCAGATGCTTCAGCAATTATTTGATTTTATGTGCTGGATAGCGCTAATTGTTGCCATAATTATGAGTTTTATTGCCACCCCGCTAATTAAAGCTTGTTTGGGAGCAGAATATATGGAGGCAGGAAGTATTTTAACTATACATATTTGGTCGGGTATTTTCGTCTTTTTGAGTGTAGCTCGCAGCAAATGGTTGCTTGAAGAAAACATGACCCGCTTTAGTTCGGTAAGTACTTCCTGCGGTGCCCTATCCAATATCTTGCTCAACTTGGCTTTGATTCCTCTTTATGAAGGTCAAGGAGCCGCGATCGCTACTTTGATTTCCTACGGCATTAGTACTTATGTTACCTGTATTGTTTATCCCCCTACCGCTAAAAGAGGAGGATGGATGTTAACCAAAGCACTGCTGGTTCCTTTTCGTTGGCGACAAAACTTGATTTATCTACGTCAAATAAAAAAAACATTATTCAATTAAATCTCCCTCTGCTGTCTTCATTAAATTAACTCTGAACAAGATTATGACCATCAACATAACCCAAGTCATCTTACAAGATCCATTTGTAGAATGGCATTGTCACCAAGACGAAGCCAAGGGTCTTACCGTTTATACTCGGGGGTATACTTATATTGATGATCGGTTGTATGAAGGGCGAGATTTAACAACATTTATTGCTCAGCAATGTACTGGTGATGCTGGACAAAGCCAAACCATCTTTGATGATTTGATTCCACAACTAGATGTGGGCTGGGCTTTAGCCGTAGTGTGGCAAGATGGCAGTGTATTTGCCGCTACTGATCGCGTCAGAAGTATTCCTCTATTGTATTCAACTGCTGGTAATTGTTTAATACTTGCAGCCAGGATCGAAGATATTTTAAAGCAGAATAATTACCAGGAACTAGATTCTGCTAGCGCTTTGGAGTTTATCACTTTTGGCTATGTCACTGTAGATCGCACCTTGCGCCAAAATATCCAGCAAATGCAGCCAGGAGAGATTTTAAAATTCAACTCCAATCCTGCTCAACTTAGTCTCCACAGGTATTTTCTTTATTTACCCACGGCAACTTCTGATCATTCTTTCGACCACTTGCAAGACGAACTAGAGGCAATCTTCCAACGATGCTTTCATCGTTTGGCTAGTCAACTCAATGGCGAACCAATTTTTATTCCCTTGAGTGGAGGACTAGATTCGCGCTTGGTAGCAGCAATGCTCAAAAAAGTTGGCTATGACAACGTTATTTGTTTTTCCTACGGGCGCTATGGCAATGCCGAATCAAAAATTTCTGAGGCAGTAGCGCAATCTTTGGGTTATCGCTGGGAATACGTTGAATATACACCTCAAATGTGGCAGAAGTGGCTTCAACGGGAGCAAATGAAATCCTTTTGGCATTATTGCGCTAATGGAATTTCCCTTCCCAGCATTAAACAATTCCCTGCGGCAACGACAGTTTTGGCGAGATTTAACTTAACTCCTGAGGATCAATATCTCTTCTTTCCTGGTTATTGTTTAGATTTCCCCGCAGGCTCATTAGTAACCTATGCCATAGATAATCAGCGATCGCTCGAAGATAACTTGGTAGGGGAAGTTTTAAAAATCAATTCCCATTTGCCTAATTCTAAACTGAATAGTGTTGCTCCTGAACTTTACCAAGAGCTCGCTAATCGCATTAAAATAACAGGTATCGCCGATGGTCATCCCGTCGCGGCAATTGCTGCTTACGAAAAATGGATTTGTGAGAACCGCATAATTCGATTTGCTGTCAATACCCTACGAATTCACGACTATTTAGGTGCAAGATGGAGAACACTTTGGGATAATCCCATTACTGACTTCTTTTTGCGAACTCCTTTGAAATATCGCTATGGAAAGAAAATATATGCCAGCGTTTTGCAAGAAAGAATCTTTACAGAGTCGGCAGCGAAATTAGCCACTATCCCCTTGGCTAAAGTTGGCACCTGGCGTGGGCGAAACGGTATTGGTCTAGCGTCAAGAAAACAGCTATTGGGCAGGGCTGTAATGAAACAAATAGGTGTTTTAAATCAGTACTACAAATACAAGCAGCTGTCAGTCAAAAAGAAAAAATCTGACCTCAATGAAACTTACTGGTTTACTGATGGCATCGACCCCCAGCAAGTTGAGTTAAAAACTGTTTGGTCACAGAACGCTGTCTTTAAAGATCTGCCTGAGGAATTACATCCTTTACTGGAAGAGTTTGAGCAATTAAAAGTTAATCAAGTTAATCCATTTTTCTTACTATCCGCCATATCTTTGGCAGGAATTATTAAACGATAGTTTGACTTCTTTTGTCAGCTGAATCCTCACTTACTGTGCTTTCAGGTAAATAGACCCTAAGCAAAACTAATTAATCTATTTACTGTTCCTTAAAACAAATCAATGTGGTCTACCCATATGAAAATGGCTGTAAAGCTATTCAATCAAGGAACGCAGACTGCTAAGATTAAGATACTCTGCTCCCAAGTCACCCTGAATAACGCGACAAGGGGAGTCTGGTTCACCCAATTCTTCTACTACCAGAGCTGCTTGACTAAAATCTTGCCGCTTAGTGTAGCTATTGACCGTAACAATAGTAGTCAATCCTGCTGCGGTGGCTGATTCTACTCCATTATCAGAATCTTCAATGACGAGTAAGTTTTCTGGGGGTACCTCTAGTCGATTGATCACATAATGATAAATATCTGGTGCTGGTTTTTTGGCAGGGACAATATCCCCCGCGGCGATTACTTCGAACCAATCAAGATCGAGATATTTCTCTAATAAAGCAATTACATTGGGTAGGGATGTCGTAGTAGCGATCGCCAATGTGACCCCCGCAGCTCTCGCTTCGTCAATCAATCTTTTGGTCCCAGAACGCAACTGAATGGCGCCACTACGGAGCAATTGCAGATAGTGCTTAGTTTTTAGTTGGTGAAGATGAGCTACCAGATCAGACCGCTCTGGCTCTGGCTTAAAATCTGGTAGATGATGTCGCAAAAAGTATTCAATGCGTTCTTTTCCCCCAGAAACAGTTAGTAATTTACCATAAAATTCTTCCGACCAATGCCAATCTAATCCCGCCTCCTCAAATGCCTGATTAAATGCTACCCGATGTCCATCTCTTTCTGTATTTGCCAGAGTTCCATCAACATCAAAGATTAGACCTTGTAATTGATTGCCCATGTCTTAAAGCCAGCTTTTACCTTGTTACGAAATAATCAACTCTTTAATTCTAATATTCTGGCAATAACAATGTTTTTTGGAGACATTCAGCAATTCTGCTGGCTGCCCCGGTTTCTCCCATCCGCTGTTTGCCATTGAGGCTAATCTGCTGTACTAGTTGCTCATCCCCAATAACATCAGCGATCGCCTTACCCACCTGGTCTGGGCTGGAAACCAGGATAATGGAACAACCAAGCAACCTAGATTGTGCTTCGGCAAAAGCATAGGTAAATTGAGGTCCTGATCCTGGAAATGTGATTACAGGCTTTCCCAAGCCCACAAACTGTTCTGTTGCTGTTCCTGCCATAGCGATCGCTATATCGGTCATTTTAAAGAACTCTTGATTACGCTCTTGGGTCAGAATTAAATTATGGTTATTTTGGGTCAAGGTTACAGTTGAGGACTGGTTGTGCTTAATCCGCCAGCCCTGAGTCACACTGTAGATAGTAAAGGGTTTTAAATCTAAACCAGGGGCGATCGCGGCACTAAACTGCAATTTTGCTTGAGAACAAGTCTGAATTACAGACCACACCGCAACTAACATTCTCTGCCAATTTCTCAAGGCTTCAGGCATTCTCGAACCTGGAAGCAACAATACATTTAATTCCTCTGCTGCTCGGGGTTGGCTTTTAGTGGTTAAGTTATCCATCATCGGATTACCCAAGTCGTATGCTGGAATTGACGAAGTCAGTCGCCGCGTGGGAGCTTGCATTCCACGCCCGACTGGCAACCGTTGCAAAACTTTTGTAGTTAAATTATCTCTGAGAAAAACCGCCTTACATCGACTACGGCTCATTAACCAGCGCTCCCAAGGCAGATATACGGAATTAAATTGCCGCTCCAACCAAGATGTTGAGGGGAGCCACCCCACCTCATCTCTCAGATAATAATCTGATTTAGCCGTCCCCACAAAAGCATAATTTGTTCGACTCAGCCAGGCAAACAGCAAAGGGACAATATCTCCAACTGCTAAAATCATTCCTCCTGCTTTACCCCACTGACGCACTAGCCTTAGTTGTTCCAAGGTTAATTGCACTAAGCCGCCACGAAGATCTTGCCACAGGGGATTTCCCCCCATATAAATAAATCCTCCCGAAGGCATTTGCTGTACTCTACCAATTAAAGGAATCTTGAGCCTTTGATAAGCAAAACCTTGTCCCACAATAGGTAACGCTGCCACCTCTAATTCTGAGGTATTCTGTTGCAGTCGTTCTATAATACGGATGGCGATCACATCTTCTCCATGACCATTACTTAGAACCAGCAGTTTCATCTAATTTTGTCCAGTTGAAGTGGCTTTGGCACCAACAAATTAATGATATTTTTAATTATCGCCGTTAATCTCTCAATTACTCTGCTAAATATTTACATAGCCATCAGAATTTGGCAATTAAGAAGTTTAATTGCCAGAATTACTGCTATTTTAATTAATTACGAGCGGTATTTTAACGTTTTGCTAACAGCTGCTCCAGAAGTCATTTATCAGGGACGAAATAATATCGAGCATGTTCGTCAGCGTTATCAATTGTTGCGTATACAGACTACTAAAATTAAGCAGCTAATTTGGTTAATCAATCAAAGCTACCAAATTTGGCGCAAAGTCTAAATAAAAATTAAATTACTAAACTAATTTGTAATTACTTTGAATTCAGGTGTTTTGGTCATACATAATTGTCTGCAAAAATAGTTCTTAGACAATAGTTATCAAATATTCTCGGAGCTCAAATGTTTCATCAGACATTTTCAAACTGATACTAAGCGAGATTCAGCCGTGTCTTTAATCAGGTTTATTTTGTCATGGAGATAGCTATTGACACAAGCACGATCCTTTGCCTCTAGGGGTTCTTGCGCGTCCAAACGTTTTAGTAGACGCTGAATCAATTCTGGCTCGCTAATTTCTAATAGCTCCCAAGCACTAGTGGTTTCAATCAAGTTCCAGGTTTGGCGTAATAGTGTAGTATTCAAATTGCTTCACCTTTTGTGTAATGGATGTGATGCTCTTGACTCAGATTTAAGCTAGATCATCAATTTAAATCTTAATTCAGTCAGCACAAATATAAAGAAGTTATTAAGATATTGAGAGAATATTCATACAAAGCTTAATATTAATCTTTGTTTATTCATCTGAAGCTAGTAATGAGCAAAGTCCTATTTGTACTCGGGATGTTCAGTCGCTTCACAAACATCTCCTAAGCCGTTGATTCGATTGATGAGCTGATACAGACGCCCCAAACTTTTCTGATTGAAGTAGAAGATCAAGCGAGGGAGATTAATTGTGGATAAGTCCTGCTGCTCCTCTGGCAAAGCAGCACTTTTAGCGATTTTTCCTTGGCTCAAGATATCGCCAAACTCTTGGTTAAGTTGTGCTACTGTTGCTGCGGACAAATCTAGTTTAAGTCTCATTACGAATAGCTTACCAACATAGCGACTAGAATGGAAGACTCGGTAAAAGTCTTTAATAGTTTGGCAGGCTACATCTAGGCGATCAGTGATAGTGTAAAGACTAGGGTCTTCAGGGCTAATTAAGCCCTTGGCTTTTAGATGATGGCAAATATAATCATTCCAGGAATGCCAATAGTCTCCCCCTGGTTGATCAACTAAGACCAAAGGTACGGGGCCATATTTTCCAGTTTGACACAGGGTTAAAGTTTCAAAAGCTTCATCCTGAGTACCAAATCCACCAGGAAAAAGAGCGATCGCATCACTTTCTTTGAGAAAAAATAGTTTGCGCGTAAAGAAGTATTTAAAGTGAATTAACTTATCATCCCCTTCAATGGCAGAATTTGCCCCTTGTTCAAATGGTAATCTAATGTTGAGACCAAAAGAGTTGCCTTTACCTGCACCTTCGTTTCCTGCCTGCATAATGCCCCCGCCAGCCCCTGTAATGACCATAAAACCTGATTGAATCATGCAGCGGGCAAAATCAGCAGCAATTTTGTATTCTGGGTGCTGTGGGGAAGTTCTGGCAGAGCCAAAAATGGCAATTTTTCGTGTATGGCGATGAGGGTAAAATTTTTGAAACCCTTGTTCTAGGTCTTCTAAAGATGCAGTTAAAATCTTCCAGTTGAGACGTTCAGTTTCTGATTTAGAAATTCTTAACAGGACTGATAATGCCCTCTCAATTAATTGACGATGCTCGTGATGGGGTAAATAAGTCAGCAATTCTTCTAGCTGCTGGTCTAATGTTTTCGGTTTCTCAGACGAATTCAACATATGCGCTGGCAAGACCATAAATCTCTAACCATTGTAGCTATTGATTCAAAATTATCTGAAAGGACTAAATGCCATTGCTTTTCTGCCTTTAAAACCACTTAATGATTAACGCTCAAATATTGGGGCTGATTGACTCTCTAAAAAACAAGCTTCAGTAAATCTTGTCTAAGATCTACTGAAGCTACAGTTACAGCGGGCACAATCAACTAAACTAATTGATTTTAAGAATGTTAATTAAAGATATTTTTCGAGTGTACTAGCCAAAGTGGTTTTAGGCACTGCTCCCACCACCATATCTACTCGCTGACCATCTTTGAAAATCATCAAGGTAGGAATACTGCGGATACCATACTGGCTGGCAACCTGGGGATTCTCATCCGTATTTAATTTAACTACTTTGATCTGTCCTTCGTACTGTTCGGCAATTTCGTCTACTACTGGTGCAACCATACGACAGGGCCCACACCAGGGAGCCCAAAAGTCTACTAATACTGGCACCGAGCTTTCTAAAACCTGCTCGGGAAAACTGGCATCTGTTACTGGCGCGGCTGATGATGACATACTTATTAAATCCTTATTGACCACAAATCCATTTCAATAATATAGGATTCTACCACGGTCAATGATTAACACTATGTAAAACAATTAGACTTTACAGCCAAAAGTTACAAATTACTATTTCTTCAAGGAAGATGATTGACTAAGAAATTTGCAGATTTACTTAACTATTAGTAACAATTCCTGAGGGAATAGTTTAAATTTGAGGTCAGAAAGCAAAAACACCGAACTAAAATTAGCTGTGAATTGAATTTAGTTCGAGCTAATAGAAAACCGCCCGAAAACTAATCGAGCGGAGTGTGGTGTGAGGAGTGAACGGAAACTTTTGTCTCCGCCCTCTCTATTCTAAAATAGAACTTTAAAATTGCCAGAATTTTCTTTTCTAATGGTGATAAGCTGAAGATTTTTTTTAGATTGATTTGATGAAAAATATTAGTCCTCAGGGACATAAATATCCATAAATGAGATTCCGCAGATAAAATCACCTATTGGGAGCGAACAAAATGTGTTGAGTAATCTTAAATGAGCAAAATTTTATCTAATAGAAGTGTTGAGCCGAAACTAAAAAGGGTGCTGCTGGTGGCGATCGCTTTTTTTTGCTTGACTCTAGGTCTGACTCTGCACCGTCATTTTTCATTTTATTCTTCATACGATCAAGGGATTTTCAATCAGGTTTTCTGGAATGGGATTCATGGTCACTGGTTTCAAAGTACTCTCTCTTCCCAGCTTTCAACCAATACAATTCACGGCGGTGAGGTTCCCGACGTAGCCTACCATCGGTTAGGACAGCATTTTACTCCAGCGTTGCTGTTGTGGTTACCGATTTATTATCTGTTCCCTCATCCTGCTACTCTGACTGTGTTGCAGGCAATTTTCGTTACCGCAGCAGGATTAGTACTGTATCAGCTTGCTAGAGTATATTTAGAGCCAGTGATCGCCTCATTAATTACCATCAGCTTCTATGGTGCTAATGCGATCTTTGGTCCTACTCTGGGAAATTTTCACGATATCTCTCAGATTCCTTTATTTGTCTTCAGTTTATTGCTGGCGATGGAAAAACGGCGCTGGTGGCTGTTTTTAATCCTGGCGATTTGCGTTTTAGCGGTGCGAGAAGATAGTGGTATTACCTTATTTGGCATCGGTGCCTATTTAATTTTTAGCCGCAGATATCCTCGTATCGGTGTAGCGGTATGTTTTGCTAGTGTTTTATATGTGCTGGCTGTGACTAACTTGATCATGCCGCTGTTTTCTGACGACGTCTCGAAACGGTTTATGTTAGAGAACTTTGGACAATATGCTGAGGGAGATCAGGCTTCTACCTTAGAAATTCTTGTCAACATGATTACCAATCCTGGACTGTTAATCCAGGAAATATTCACTCCCGTTTTTGGCACTTTTAAATATTTATTAGGACAATGGCTACCTTTAGCATTTATTCCCGTATTTGCTCCTGGTGCCTGGTCAATTTCTTTGTTCCCGCTGCTGAAATTATTTTTAAGCCAAGGAGATTTGGTACTAAGTATTTCGATTCGCTATGCTATGAGCGTTACTCCTGGTCTATTTTATGGTGCGATTTTGTGGTGGTCGGGACAGGGTTGGCGCAACTTTAATAAATCTCTTGACCAGTGTCAGTCACGCAAATTAAGACCAAAATTTCGTCGTTTCTGGATTTTCTGTATTTGTCTGTCTACTTTTTTTACGATTACTTCAAATCCTAGCGATACTCTTTACTTTGCAATTCCTACTGCTATTAAGCCTCTGGTATATGTTTCACCCTCTAAGCAATGGCAACATGCCGCTAAAATTAGAACTTTGCTGGCAAAAATACCAGATGATGCTGGTGTTTCTGGCACTACCTGGCTTATTCCCCATCTTTCTAGTCGGCGAGAGGTGATTCGGTTACCTGGATTGCATTTTAAAAGTGATCGCCAAGAAATAAAGATGGTAGATTATATTATTGCTGATCTCTGGCATACCGAACAATATCAGTCTGTATTAACTGATTATCGGAAGAACTTAAAAACTACTGCCAATTCAATTGTTCAGGCTTTAGCACAAGAAGACTACGGCATCATTGGCTTTGCTCAAGGGGTAGTTTTATTGCAACAAGGAGTAAACTCTGACGAGCAAGCTTTGAGTGGTTGGAATCGCTATTTAGAAAAGATTAAGCCCATTATTAAGTCTTGATGTTATGGCTGACCTAAAACAATTAATTAAAAGGAAGCCTCCTGAGTGGGCATCTGTGAAGCTTCCTTGAGTTTAAAAACCTGTTGAAAGTATACCAGTGAGCAGTAGTAACTGAAACAATGGGAGCGATCACTTTGAGAAATATCTACACATATTCCTTGATGTTGGTAGTAGTAAGTTTATTGATTTTTCGATGGTTTGATTGGGGAACGGCGATCACTTATTAACAATTTATTACAAACCAATATTTTTGCGAAAATTTTAAGTGGGTTTTGAAGTAATAAATGATTTACAGCTAACAAAACCAAATTTAACCTCATGTCCAAAACTATTCCATCCGCCACAATTGAAGAGCTTTTTCCACCCAATAAAAATTATCAGTATTTTGAAAATTTTACAAAGCATCCTTTAAAATATAAATCCGAGCATTTTCAAATGGTTAATGCTTGGTGGCTAGCCGAATCTTCATTACTAGCCTATGCCGAATCTGATTTTGCAAAAGAACATTTTTCCGCAGCAGGTCTAACAGCAGAGTTATTCAGTGGTAAAAGTACACAATGTTATGTAACCCATAACGATAATTTTGTCATAGTTGCTTTTAGAGGAACGCAAGTTAATGATTTTCGAGACATAGTGAGAGATGTTTATATTAATGCCAAGTTTAATCTTGTAGATTCCGAACAGGGTGGGTTTGTTCATCAGGGTTTTAAAGAAGGATTATATACTTTTGATTCGCCTTTGGTGGGAGATGACGCTTTTAGCAATGATTTCTCTGTAAATACTTATCGTTTCGTGAATAATAACGACTTTATTACCTTAATTCCATATCGAATTCCTCTACCTGAAATATCTCTGTTTGGAATATCTCTACCTGAAATATTTAGAATAAGGAGATATCAACATGTAGGTCAACTAAAATATCTAGATAGTAATGGTCATATTATTGATAATCCGAATCTATGGAATAGATTGGTAGATAGTTGGAAAGGGCAATTTGGACAATTGTTCCACTTGTCAGGTCAACTAAGAGAAGGTTGGATTAAAGAAATTCCAGTAGATAATCTTACAGATCATGCACCAATTTATTATGCTATCCACATCTGGAATAATTACAAGCAAGATTTAACATTCAATTAGTAGTTAAGAGATAGACAACTTCAATAAGAGAATAAAACGCGGCGTTGCCGAATCAAGACATGAAAGTTAAAGTAATGCAGCTCGACTACATTCTTAAAAGGCTCAGGAGCTATCGCTTCAAAGCGTCTCTACAAAGGCGAAAGTTTGCCGCATGTCGCGACTTCGATGCGAAGCATCGTGCAAGGATAAATTTTCAATTCATGTTTCAAATCAGCAACGCCTAAAACGTCAGTCAACTGCTCTAATTCCTCATCAACCTTATCTAGATACGTCTGTAGCGAGATAATTTGCTACTGCTACTTCTGAATCAGGGTTTGATAGTCGGATACTTTGAGGGAGTGTTCTTACTGCTGTTTTTGATAGTTGAGTTCAGCTTCATCCAACGTCAGTTTGGCTAAAGATTTCCTAGAGATAATTTTAAAAACCCAGGCAGTTGGTAGAACGAAAAATATGCCTTTTGCTTTTCCCCTTGACCCTTTTTAAGATGCGATCGCAATTGGTTTTCCTGTGATATATCCTTGAGCATAATCAATACTAATTTGACCAATATGCTCTAAGATTTGATCGGTTTCGACAAATTCAGCAATAGTTTTAATTCCCATCAAGTGAGCTACTTCGTTAATTGAGTTGACAATAGCGCGATCAAATTCCTCATTAGGAATAGCTTTAACCAGACTGCCATCAATCTTTAAATAATCAATGGGTAAATTTTTGAGATAGGAGAAAGATGATAAACCACTACCAAAATCGTCGAGGGCGAATTTGACACCTAGATCTTTCATTGCCGCAATAAATTTTTGGGCATAGTTAATTTGCGTAATTGCTGCCGTCTCGGTAATTTCAAAACAGAGGCATTCTCCAGGAACTTGAGAATTTTTGATTAAATTGAGCGCAAAGTTAGTAAATCTTTCATCATTGATGCTAGCACCAGACAAATTAATCGAAACTAAATCTTGACCAGGTGCAAAATATTGCTCGTAGCAATTCAAAGTAGCTTCAAGAACCCAGCGATCAACAATAGTGATTACACCATAACGCTCTGCTACGGGGATAAATTCTTCAGGAGTAATCAAATGACCATTACGATCTTTAAGGCGTAGCAATAACTCATAGTGTTGACGCTGTTGACCATCCTCAACCATTGGTTTAATAAGCTGCTTTACCAGATAAAAGCGGTTTTCTTTAATTGCCTGAGACACATTAGCAATATGTCCCATTTGAGTCTGCTGTAAATCCAATTCTTGATGGTTATTTTCTGCAATATAGACTCGTCCTCGACCCAGATTTTTTGCTTGATAACAGGCTAAATCTGCGCGACTAAGTAGTTCAGCCGCATCATTATAATTATCGCGGATACCCACAATACCAATGCTTACTCCCACATCAAATTCAACAGTTTTCCAAGTGAGACGATAGTTATTGATTGCCACAATTAACTGTTCGCAAACTTGCTCAGCTTCGTTGATCGAGCAGCCTTCTAATAGCAAACCAAACTCATCTCCCCCTAATCTACCTAAAGTATCTTCCTTGCGAATCATGCTTTGTAAAAGCTGCGCCAATTCTGACAATAGGCGATCGCCTACGAGATGCCCTGCTGTATCGTTAACAATTTTAAAGCGATCAAGATCTAAATAGCATAATACTGATTCTGTATGATATTTTTGCGCTTTTTGCACTGAATATTTCAACTTCTCGTTAAATTCACGCCGATTGAGCAATCCCGTCAGATCATCGTAAGTTGCTTGATAGGCAATTTTTTGATAAAGATTCTGCTCGGCAGTAATCTCTTGCTTGACCCCACGATAGCCTAAAAAGTTATGTTGACTGTCGTATAACGGGTTCCCGTTAATTTTAAAGATTCTGATGCCATCATTTTTATCCTGCAAACTAAAGGTGAAGTTCTTGAATGGTAGCCTCGTCTGAGTGATGCGCTTAAACAGTTCCCAATCTACATCTAAATTAGGGTTATCTTGATGAAGTTCTAGAGGGTTATGACCTTTCATTTCTGAGGGTTGCAGACCGCACAAATCTTTTAAATCACCAGATATATAAGAATATCTTAGTTCTGCATCAAGCTCCCAAAAAACGTTTGCTCCTGCCTTAGCCAGATCTTTATATCTTTGCTCATTTTCTTGCAGAATTTTATTGGTTAGTTCTCGCTTTCTCCCTTTTTCAATTAGCAAAATGATCGCTAATAAACTAGAAAGCAGCATAAAAGCTACTAAAAAAATTACAGTTCTATATTTAACGTATGTGGGTGGCTCAACAAATAATAATTCGCTGTCTTCTGGCAGTAGATCGAGCTTAATATTGTGTTTGAGTACCTGGCGATAGTCAAAAATCCAACGATTCTTTCCCGTTAAGATTGGACCTACTTCATCAGGTTGAGCCCCTTGTAAAATTTTGGAGGCTAATTTGACCCCTTGTCGGGCATGGTAATCGACATCAAAAACTTTGCCACCAACTACCCCTTTTCCAATTCTAATCATCTGGTCGGTGTAAATCGGATTGGGAATATGTTCTTGAAGGAGTTGGGTATCGATGCTGGGATCGATTAAAGTTTGTTGAGAACCATTTTGACTTAGTTGACCCAAGACAATCACTGGCAGATTATCAGGATATTGACCCAAGCGAGCTGGAATCTCTTCAGGAGTAAGGTCGTTGACCACCTCAATCTCAATTGGTTTGTAGGGAATACTCTTAACGGCTTCAATTTTCTCCAGTCTGGCTTTGCCTTCTGGAGTACTCTCATTAACGATAATTACCGTATCTGTCCAAGTTTGGCGTGTCGCTTCCAGAACAGTTTCCAAAATCGAGCTACTTTCCATGACCCCTGTTAGCCAAGGAGTATCGAGTATTTCTTGACTTAAATGCTCAATCCCCAAAAAAACTACAGGAATATCACTAAAAAACTCTTGATGCTCATTTAGCATCAACTGTAGGCTAGGGTTTTCTACCACCATCAGCAGATCAATCGAAATCCGTTTGTATTTCTTATTGACATAATTAAGAAATTCTTGCCCGTGTTCTAATTGTGAATGCCGATTACTATCGAGAAACTCGTGATATACATTACCCTGACTACCAATTTCAGCAAACCCTTGCTCTATTCCTAACTGCTGCTGCTTGGTCGAAGATAATTCGGAATCATAGGAATGAATCACCAAAATATTGTCTTCGGCGCATACCTTAGTCGCGCCTAGACTTAGCCCCAATAAACTATAAACCAGGATTTTGCTTGACTTTCTAAAGCAGAAATCTAATACGGTTCGTATACTTGTCAACAACCTATGACTGTACATTATCGACATAAGTGAATCATTTGATGTTTACAAAATACCGAAATGCTTTGAAATATTCCAGCAAAATAATCTTAAATTGTGAGATATCCTCTCTACTTTACCCAATATCCTCTAACTTTTGCTTTTTAAAGTAGTTAAATCAAGTCATCAAGACCAGAATGAGATGCGCGATGCTGTTTTGACGATTAAAAATTAGTGTGGTTTGCGATCGCCGCTGTGAGCCGTTCAATTGTCTCTGCTACGGCGATCGCTCCTAATTCACCTGAAGCCCGAGTCCGAATACTTAAAGTGTTATCGGCTACTTCTTGATCGCCGACTACCGACATCACAGGTATTTTCTGCTTTTCGGCATTGCGGATCATCTTGCCCAGACGCTCTCCACTAATATCCGCTTCGGCACGAATGCCAACTGACCGCATTTTGGCTGCCACTTCAGTTACATAGCCAAAATGAGCATCTCTTACAGGTAACAACCTTACTTGAACGGGAGCTAACCAGAGGGGAAAATCTCCTGCATATTCTTCAATGAGAATGCCAATTAGTCGCTCCAGGGAACCAAAGGGAGCCCGGTGAATCATGATCGGACGCTGGCGAGAACCATCTTCAGCCACGTACTCTAGTCCAAAACGTTCTGGTAAATTGTAGTCAACCTGAACTGTTCCTAGCTGCCATTCTCGACCCAAGGCATCTTCAAAGATGAAGTCGAGCTTTGGTCCATAAAAAGCTGCTTCTCCAATACCTTCAAAGTGGTTCATCTCCATCTTTTCTACGGCACGGCGAATTGCGTTTTGGGCTTTATCCCAGGCTTCGTCTGAACCCATATACTTATCTGATTCTGGATCGCGAAAACTCAGACGGGCTTTGAAATTCTCTAGCTGCAAGCTCTTAAATACAGTCAGAATTAAATCAACTACCTTTAAAAATTCATTATCTAGCTGTTCGGGAGTTACAAATAAATGAGAGTCATCAACGGTAAAACCTCTAACTCTGGTCAACCCCCCTAATTCCCCTGACTGTTCATAACGATACACAGTACCAAACTCCGCCAGTCTGATCGGCAATTCTTTATAGGAGCGTAATTCACTTTGATAAATCTGAATGTGAAAGGGGCAGTTCATCGGCTTCAGCACGAATCCCTGTTCCGCCTCTGCCGCTGCTGCATCCTCTGCCATCATCGGAAACATGTCTTCTTTATAGTTTTGCCAATGCCCTGAAATCTTAAACAGATCAACTTTTCCTAGGTGAGGAGTGACGACAGGTAAATAACCCCGCTTGATTTGTTCCTGTTTCAAATAATCTTCAAGCTGCGATCGCAGGATAGTGCCTTTAGGAGTCCATAAGGGCAGTCCAGGTCCCACAGGATCAGCAAAAATAAATAGCCCTAGTTCTTTTCCTAGCTTGCGATGATCGCGTTTAAGAGCTTCTTCTTTACGGCGTTGGTATTCCGCTAACTGTTCAGGAGTTTCCCAGGCAGTACCATAAATCCGCTGGAGTTGCGCTTTAGTCTCGTCGCCGCGCCAATATGCCCCCGCCACGCTTTCTAGGGCGATCGCCTTGGGATTAAGCTCCTCCGTACTGGCTACGTGAGGACCGGCACATAAATCCCACCATTGATCTCCGAGATGATAGATTGTAATCGGTTCTTTAATACTGTCGAGAATTTCCAGCTTATAGGGTTCATTTTGACTTTCGATGCGGCTTTTAGCTTCTTCTCGACTAACTTCTTCGCACACAACAGGCAACTTGCGATTAATGATTTTGATCATTTCCTTGCGAATTTTCTTCAAATCCTTGTCGGTAAACGGATCGGGACTGTCAAAATCGTAATAGAAGCCATTTTCTGTCCAAGGTCCAATCGTTACCTGTGCTTGAGGAAACAGCTTTTGCACCGCCATTGCCATAACGTGGGACGCGGTGTGACGAATTCTCTGTAGCGATTTGGATTCACTAGTACGAGGTAGTTTGATTGGTTGTTGTGGTTGTTCTGCTGCGGACATTGGCTGTTATAAAGGACGCAAGTAATATCGTTATATTCTAGATCGTCATTGGGAACTCGGTCATAACTTCCGCTGCCAATGATCAACCTAGAAGATTAAAATCATCAAAAAAAACAAAGTTTATATTAATTTATGTAAATAACGCTAATATAAATATTGATATATCAAGCTAATTTAAAAGTAATTGAATGTCTACCGAACAACCTACCGAAAAAGAACTGCTCAAGTCAGTTCTGGAGCCACTCTTAGAGGATTTTCAGTACTGGTTCGGGCGATCGCGCGCTTTGCTAGAGTCGGAGCAAATGTCTTTTTTGACCGTTCAAGAACAAGCTCAATTATTAGAGAGAATTGTTCATAGTCAGAAAGAAGTGCAGACTGCTCAAATGCTCTTTAAAGCCACACAGGGTTTGGCAGGAATAGACTCAAAGATGTTGCTTCCTTGGCATCAATTAGTTGCTGAATGTTGGAACATTGCTCAAAAACGGCGCGAAGTCAAAAATCAATCAAATCAAACTAACCCAAAATCTTAAAGAAAACTAACAAAAAGCTCATATTTTCGTGTTAACGACTACTGTGTTGAATTTATGAGGAACAATCAAGCCATATGTTGCATTTAATTTACATTTTAGCCTTCACAATCATTGCTCTTTTAGCAGTTAGTAACTTAATCCGTAGTCTCGTTACTCTGAGTGCTGAGACCCAGAAGTTCTACCCACCTAAATACGATGGTTCTAGTTCTAGGAGTTCCATCTCTAAACAGAAAGTCCACCCTGAGTTACTTGATGAACAAGGGCAAGTAATTGAAGAACCCCTAATGGTGATGCGCTCAGTATCAGTAGATGATGCCCGTTCACGGTTAGATGCGCTGTACGATGCTTCTCCTAGTAAGACAGTGGAGCCTGAAGATTAAATCTGGGGCGGCTTCAACAATATATTAAAATAATTTTCTAATCAATTTTTAATTACAATTTCGATTAAACCTACCAGTTAGTGCCTGCCCATTTGTTTGTCTAGCATTGTAGCGGCAATTTGGTACCAAATCTCTCGATAGCGTTGATGTTCAGCTACGTCCGTTAGCTGCATCCCTGCTAATTCTGGATGCTGCTCGTAAAAGGTTCGATCTACCTGCATGTAAAAAGCCCCAGTGTCGATATTCAAAGACTTCAGCTGTTGATATATTTCCTGTTGCAGCTTTTGCTCATTTGGACTCAAGTTTAACTCATCTGATTTTTGTCCCAAGCTGGATGAAATTGTCGCGGCAATTTTAGTTTTAATTACCGCAAAACTAGTCAGACCTGGGATTAGAATAACCGCTGCGGTAATCATGCCCCATTGCCATGATTTAACTCTTCTCAAGTTAGCGGTATTAGGAACCCACGTAATCTGTCTGTAGATAGTACGGCTAGTTTGGGTGCTGAGGCGAGAAACATTGCTATATAGACGAGAGATAAAGGGAGCAGATGTCATTGGCTCTTGCGACACTTGATTATCCCCAGGTGCCACTAGCAGGGTGCGGCAGCGATCAATCAAGTTAGTGAAACTTGAATTCTCTATCTTAGATAACAATTGTCGTACTTTTTCTGCGGACTGATAGCGATCTTGCGGTCGATCCGACAGCATTTTAGTTAATATTTTGCTCAAGCGCGGACTGACTTTAACTTGAGATTCCCAGTCCCAGCGTCCTTGGTGATTGTCATATAGTTCATCTGGTAGTTTACCAGTCAGTAAAACAATAGCACTAACCGCTAAAGAATATAGGTCACTGCATCTCATTCCTTGACCGCGATGTAGCTGTTCGTCGGGAGAGTAGCCCTTTTTGCCAATTAGAGTAACGGAATGTCCTGTAGATTTAGAGACAGCATTAGCAGCAAGTTTGACACAACCAAAATCAATCAGCACCGTTTTATCGTCTAGATCACGACGGATTAAATTATCGGGAGAAATATCACGGTGAATCAGTTCGGCACTGTGAATATAGTCCAAGACAGGAAGCACATCCCAAATCATTTTGGTTACCTCTTTCTCGCTTAACTTCCCATAGCGTTGGCATAATTCCCAATAAGTTTCCCCTTCGATGTATTCTTGAACCAGAAAAAGTGATCGCCTGCCATCGATCCGCGTCTGGAGTAAGGCTTCAAACTTGGGAATTTGGGGATGATTCAGCTTGTAGAGAATGCCTGCTTCACGTTCAAATAAATCTTCCGCCTGGCGTAATTCGCGATCGCCTTCTACTTGGGGGGCAAATTCTTTGAGGACACATAGTTCTCGATAACGCTGGGTATCTTCCGCTAAATAAGCTCGTCCAAAACCCCCTCTACCTATCTGCTTCACAATTCGGTAGCGATTGTTTAGAATGACTCCATCTCTTAGGGCAGAAGTAGAAGTTCTAGACATCAGCTGTTATATTTCCAGAAAACAAACGCTATTTTAGCAACGCTTAGAGGAAAATGAAAGGTTCAGGGAAGAATTAACCTATAACCCATTGGTGACAAGTTACCCTAAAGAGTCCCGTTTCGCATAAGGGACTACGCTGTTTGTCAAATAGTCTTTAACCCTTAGCTTTTGAGGTGTTTTCATCAACTTTAATCCCTGCTGTGGCGATCGCCATATACAATTGGCTTTAGTCCATATTTAGCGTTAAATAAAATCAAAGCCACTATCACAGGGCGGAGTACCGCCCCAAGCGGGGCGTGTGGTTGACCATAACTGTTTTTGCTTAACTTATAACGATTGCCTATAACCCATAACCGCAGAACGACCATAGAATCGCGCTGTTGGATGAATCATCCTCAAGAATACCGCTTCATAAATCCCGTTGGTGACTCTTGTATTATTTAAAAATAATTTAACTATCGAGGAGAAATTAATTGGAGTGCCTATCATACATATAGCTGCGCGATTTTTTGGTCAGGAGCGGCAACTTAATTTGTACTTGAGTACCTTGATGTAACTCACTATGGAGAGTCAATTCTCCGCCATGCTCTTCGACGATCTCCTTCGCTAGTTTGAGTCCCATTGGCGCGGGATGTTGGCGATCGCCTGATAAGATTGCTACATCATCAAAGATGTGATTAAGTAAGGACTGTGTGATTCCTTTCCCGTTATCAGTCACATCAATAATAAGTTCGGTACCGTTAGGGACAACCTGGGCAGACATCCCAATCTGCCCTCCCGTTTCAGGGACTGCCGCCAAAGCATTATCGAGTAACTGTTTTAGTGCTTCGCGAAGTTTGAGACGATCTACTTTAGCGCGTTTGACTTCTGGGGCAATTTCTAATTCAATGCTAATTTTACGCGTCACAAATTTTTCCTGAAAGCTGATCAGCATCTCATACAGTAAGGCTGGAATCTCAATCTCAGTTAGATTCAAGTCCAGAGGAAAGCCAAACTCCGTTAGATGAGTAACTGTATGCAACAGTGCCATCACTTGACTGATAATCGCCTGTTTCTTGGCTAAATGTAAGTTTCCGTTGGCGCGTTCTAATTGGGATAGTTGTCCTCCCATTTGATTGAGTAGCTGATGTACCAGCAGTCGCGAAGGAGTATTCTTGAGGGGATATTCTTGATTAGCGGGCAAAGCATTCAAGTTTACCAGTTGTTCACGTTTTTGTAGTGATGCTACCAGACGGTTGAAGGCGCGATTGACGGAACCAATTTCATCGGCTCTTTCGATATCCAAAGCTATTTGGCGATCGCCTTGAATAACGTTATCTAAAGCATGCTTAACTTCTTGAAGAGGAATAAATAAATCAGAATTGAGATAAGCGATCAAGAGTAGAGTTAAGGAAATGGTGCCAAAAGCTGCCAAGATCAGCACTAATTCTGCCGTTTCTTGACTCTGTCGTACTTGGGCTAAAATCTCTTGGCGATATTGTTGATCGGAATTAACGGCGCGATTACCTAGTTCTTCAAATAAGGGCAAACTAGTATGGTTGAATTTTTCTCGCCTTGACTTTAAAGCTTCAAATGTCTGACCTGCTGCTAATAATTGCAAAATTTCCTCGGAATCATTTTTCCAAGTGAGATATGCAGCTTTTAACTCTGTAATTTGCTTTTTCTCTGCTTTATTATGTGCCAGTTGTGACCAAGTTTGAAAATACTGCGGTACAGGAGCAAGAACCATCTCAAATTGATTTCGAGTCTGAGGTTCGCCCACAGAGATCGCCTCACGAATTTCTTGAGATGCCTCAATGACAAGCATTCGTAGTTCTTTGACTAGTAAGCTGCGTTGGTAATGTTGGTTGAGTTCTCGATTAGTAACCTGCCAATTATAGATCGCCCAGCCTGTGACTCCCGCATTGAGCAAAGCTAAGACCGCTAAACCCCCAAAAG
Source organism: Cyanobacteria bacterium P01_G01_bin.67 (assembly GCA_039179675.1). Lineage (GTDB taxonomy): Bacteria > Cyanobacteriota > Cyanobacteriia > Cyanobacteriales > Xenococcaceae > Waterburya. The sequence goes on along the minus strand of JBCDEP010000014.1, from coordinate 29,774 downwards.
TAGATAAAAGTTTTTGTCTGAGTTTCATAGTGCCAATCCCACCCATCGCCAGTAACCAAAGTAAAAAATTACGATCAGTCCTAAATGAACTAACAAGAGAACTGAACTCAGGCGTAATAAATTTGCTGGCTGATAAGTATGACCATCAAGTTCGCTAAAGATCAAGAGCGCCTTGGAACTTACGGGAAAGGTCAGACAATAGTCCATCCCCAAAGTACTCAAGAATAAAACGGCTACTGGGTTCAGCTGTAAACTGTTGGCTAAATACAACATTGGCGGCACCAATGCCGCAGCCCTGGCAGTATGGGAGGTCATGTATAAGTGAGAAGTGAGAGAGATTAATGCCAATAACAGCAGGATGAATAAATGAGAGTTGGTCTGAGAAATACCACTAAGGGCAAAAATCTGACCGATGATCCACCGAGCCGCATCAGAATCAATTAGCGATCGCCCTAAGACCAAAGCAGCACCGACAAAAATGATTAAATTCCACGAAACAGCCCTGAGACCCTCTTGCCAACTCAAAACGCCGAAATTAGGCAAGGTGAGGATTAAGGCTCCTGCTATGGAAACAGTGGCAATTTCATAGCTATGCCAACTTTCCGTAAACCACAACATCATCATAACCACAACAATCATCAGAGTTTTAAATTCACCTCGCGACAGCGGTTTGGAGCTTAGTTTATGACTGACTAAGGGACGATCAAGTCGAGACTTAGTTAAAAACAGCCGCATGATTACCCAGCAGGAAGCGTAGCTGGCAACAATAGCAAAAGGTAAGCCATAAATCGCCCATTGAGTAAAGGAAATTCGTTGCTGAGTAATTTGATAGAGCAAGTCATTGGCGATTAAGTGGGAGCCAGCACCGACGATCGCGCCGATAGTCGAAACTAAGATCACCGTGGGCATCAATAAAGCGATCGCCCGAGTAATCCGCTGGTCATTGGTGGTATCAGTAATACTTTGAAATATAGGGATGGTAACCGCAGCTCGCCCAGAAGTAGAGGGAATTATGAAAGATAGAGGAATCAAGACACTAGTTAATAGCCAAAATAGACTGCGTACTGTATTTGCCTGTGCCACGACCAGTTGAGTTAACCTGGCTGCTAAACCAGTTTTTTGAACTGCGCCCCCCAAGATGAATGCCCCAATCATCAACCAAATCACATCGGAGGATAAAGCTGTAAATAATTGCTCTTGGGATGCTCCTCCCGTTATGATCAAGAGCATAACCGTGCCTAATGCTACATAAGCAGCGTTGATGGATGTAGTTGACCACAAAATTGCCGCTAAGACAAAAGCAAATAGCGCCCAACGTCCTTCCGTGGGAAGAGATGTCGGCATTAAAACCCCGATGCCAGCGGTCAGGGTTAAAGCTAGGGGTAGTGCAGCATTAACGACCCAACGCCAAGGTCTAGCATGAGAGACGGGTAAGTCTGCTTGATGGCGGTAAGTTTTGGGTGATTTTTTCGCAGCAGTCAATTGCTCTCAATTCTCCACAATTTTTTTCCACAACCTGGTTGTAATGACACTATTCAATTCCATCTTCAATTTCAATTAGTTGCAATAATGCTCCTAAAGTTTGCTCAAAGTCACTGAACAACCAATCTGCTATGGCTTCACAATCATTCGCTAATGGTTGATCTCGCTCCTCGTTGCTAGCGAAAACATTTAGCAAGCTGTTAATAGTTTCGATCCGTTGAGAAAGTATATTTATTTTCTGCAATTTTGCGACAGAATATTCACAAAAATCTTCATTGGGGTTCATGGGATTCACGAGGGTGATAATTATTGCCAGCTATTGCTTATCTGCCTTTAGGTTCGGGGGCTTTCTCAATACTCCCTTCGCTATAACCAAGGTCATACATGCTGGCAGCCAACACATCGTTTTCTGGTGCTGACTTGGGTTTTCCTGCCCAGGCATCAGATTTGCCTAAGTTAAGCCAATCTTCATCGGTCATCCAAGACACAGTAGTCTCTTTGCTCGTTTTCCATAAGTTATTGGTCATGATTCTGCTCCTTAATAAATATGTCTAGGTAAATTATCTAAAACCTTTGTTAGAGCTAGGGAATAGTGAATAGGGAATAGGGAATAGGGAATTAAGCATCAAACACACACTATGCATAATAAATATGAGGTTTTATTATTTATTGGCAAGATAAAAATTACCAGCCGCTAATGGTGCAATGTCTAACTTGCCGCCCTACTAGCAGTAATCTGGCGATACCCTCTGCGGAGTTAGTTAATAAAGTCGAAGCTTCCGCGATCGCTTCATGGAGTTGACAAGGACAGGTCAAAATACTGGCAAAATAATCAATTCCGTGCTGCCAGTTGATTTCTGCATCTTGACCAATGGTTCCCGCTAGAGCGATGACTGGCAAATTATAAACTTTTGCTCTGCGGGCAACCTCCGCAGGAATTTTCCCTCTGGGGGTTTGATAATCGAGACAGCCCTCGGCAGTAATTACTAAATCGGCTTTCGGGAGCAGGCGATCGATTTCTAGGTATTGCATAATGATTTCATAGCGGGGATGTAAATTTGCCCCCAGCAGAGCTAATAAACCAGCCCCTAGACCACCAGAAGCACCACTGCCAGGTAGTTCTCCTACTTCGACACCTAAATCTGCTTTAATCACCGCAGCATAGTGTTTTAAGGCGTGAGCCATTTGTGACACAACTTCAGGAGATGCCCCTTTCTGGGGACCAAACACTCTAGCTACTCCTTTTTCTCCGCATAGCACGTTATACCAGTTGCAAGCTACATCAATTTGTACCCAATCTAAACGGGGATCTCGCTCAGATAAATCGATTTGCTTAAGTTTGCTTAGTTCTCTACCGCCAAAACCTAGCTGGTTGCCTGTTTCATCAATTAACTTGACTCCCAAGGCTTGCGCCATACCAGCACCGCCGTCATTAGTACCCGAGTCGCCACAGCCAACTAAAATCCGTTCAACATCTTCATCTAAAGCCGCCTTAATTAATTCCCCCACACCATAAGTAGTTGTGAGCAGAGGATTACGCAAATCAATCGGAACCTGACGCAACCCAGCAGCAGCAGCCATTTCAACTACGGCAGTTTTATAATTAGTTCCTCCAAGGATGCCGTAATGGGTATTGACTGTTTGTCCGACGGGACCTGTTACTTGAACAGTATGCAATGTCCCTCCTGTAGCTTCAACCAGGGCTTTAGTAAAACCTTCTCCGCCATCCACTAAAGGAACTTTGAAAGTATGAGCATCGGGCAAGACTCTTTGAATACCTGTTTCAATACATTCAGCAACTTGTTGAGCATCAAGACTTTCTTTAAACCCTGATGGTGCGATTAAAATATTTAAAGTCATTTCACCTCCTGCGGTCAAACCGCTTGGTGTATTCTAAATAGGCAGATACAGCGTATTTGGCTACCAACACCTGTGACTTACTTAATCTGCCTTTAATCTTTAGTTAAACTTCCATTGATGAATGTTGTTTGAAGGAAACGTGAGAACAATTTCATGAATCAGCTAATCTTCTTATCGCTGAAAGTGGCTAGGTAGATTTCAGAGGCAATAGTTGTGAGCAGATTTGGGACATGAGGATTAGGGGTTTAGGGGAATACTACTCTTTGGAAGTTTGAGCTAGTTTGCGATCGCTATTACCCTAGATTCAATCTTAAAAAACCATATTTCTTTAAGAATACATAGCCATTTATAAAATATCATTAGGGGAAATGATTCTTGGCGGCACTAGGAGAGAATTAGAGGAGATATGACAACCAACAAAATCATTAAAATCTTTTTAGCCTCTTCCTCCGAATTAAAAAGCGATCGCGAACAGTTTGAGATCTTTATTAACCGCAAAAATAAGGAATATATTAAAAAGAGTATTTTTCTAGAGTTGGTGTTGTGGGAAGATTTTCTCGATGCTATGTCATCAACACGTTTGCAAGATGAATATAATAAAGCCATTGCTGACTGTGATGTATTTGTCAGTCTCTTTCACACCAAAGTTGGTCGATATACCGAATCAGAATTCTCGAAAGCCCTAGAAACATTTAAATCGAATCAAAAACCTTTAGTTTATACATATTTTAAAAGTTCACCGATTGACATACATCTAATAACTATTGAAATTAATAGTTTACTTAATTTCAAAGCTCGTCTTGAAAAACTAGAGCATTTCTACAGAACCTATAAAGATATCAATGAACTTAAGTATTTGTTTGACCAGCAATTAAATAAGTTCATACCTCGACTAACCGATAATATCCAAGATGTCGCTGAGTTAGAAAAAGAGCAATCAGGGCGATCTTTTGAATCCTCAATTCGACAATTAGAACAAGAATTAGCAGAATCACAATCGCGTAATCAGAAACTAGCCGAATCGCAACAAATAATAGCAGGAGGAAAAGAGTCCGAAATTCATGGTTTAGAATTTACGATTCAATTGCAACAACAAAAAATCAAAGAATTAAATGATAAACTTGAGGAGTTAGAACAATTATACCAGCAGAAACTCAAAGTATTACAAGCATCCCATCAACAAGAGAATGAAGAATTAAAGCAATCCCTTGAATTCGGAATTAGACATCTTGAGCAACTTTCCGAAGGAGAAGAATTGCAAGCAGTCAGACAGCAAATTACTCTCCAGTCTGCACAAAAAATAGCGGAAGAAAAAGAGTTGATAATAGCCAAATTTAAAACCCAGATAGAACAGCTAAAATATTATCTTCTATATTCTCTAAAAACCAAGCCAAAGAAAGAGATAGAATTCAAAAGTGAAAAAGGCATAGACTACTATTTTGAACTCCGAGATAACTTTAGGTAATTTGCCAAGTTACTGATTGATGATTTTATTTACATATTCATGGGCTTTTTCCAAATTCAATAATTAGCACAGTTCAGTTAATAGTTAACTTAATCTAAGATGATAACCCTGAAATAAATTGTCTTGCTTCTTTAACTAATACATCATCCATCCAAGCATTAATACTTTTATTGGCTTTTTTTGCTGCTAAATAAATCTGGCGATGGTTTTCAGGAGTTGTCCTAAATGGTAATTTACCTGAAAAAGGTTTATCTGGTTCTTCTCCTAGTTCAGAACACCACGCCAAATAGTCATCTACAGAATTGTGAAATTCTTCTTCTAATTCGGCAACGGTATTACCTTTAAAAGTGATTACATCTTTAATGTCTAGTACCTTCCCAAATAAAATTCCTGCTGTTTCATCTATCTCAACTTGAGCTGTATATCCTTTGTATTTCATAGTTGGTTTTTAAATATTAATAATCTTCAGATTTTATTTCAGCATTTTCTAAAAATTCATTGACAGATTTGACTGTACCTTTGTCCGTTTCTCTCTCTGGATGAGGCTCATGGAATACTGCTTTTACTCCGTTTAAAGATACCCTAACTCTTGAACCTCTACCTTGAGAAATTTCAGCACCAAGAGCTTTGAATAAACTTTCAATACTTGTCCACTTGATATCAGAACGAATTGGCACAGCGAATATTGCCTTCAATGTCTGACGATGTTTATTATTCATGCAATACGGTGACATTCAAATGTACCGAATCCAGAAACGACTTATTAAATTTATTCATGCGATCGCATCTTGAAATAAATATTTTTACAATCAACTAGTATATGATATCAAAATTAGATATCAATGTTTTCCTTGATTGCCATGAGCAAATTATCAATTTCTTCAGGCAAGGTTAAATAATGCACACAGGCGCGAATACAGTCAGGGTCGGCAATTGTTCTGAGTAAGAAGCCTTGTTTCTCTAGAGCATTTACAAACTGCTTATGATCGACATCTTTAACTTGGAACGAAACTAATCCCGCTTCGGGAGGTGTCGCTTTGAGACAGCTTACTCGCTCGATATTTTTCAACCCTGACCAAAGATCTTGACTCAATTCACAAATTCTTTGATAGCGATCGCTTTTGCTACCCCACTCTTGATGAATAGCGATCGCACTTCTTAAGCCTTCATATTCGGGATAAGCAGAAGTGGCAACTTCAAACTTTGACCCGTCCTGTTTCCAGGCGGTTGGATTTCCTCTGTCATCGATTTCAATGCCGCGCCAGCCAATAAAGGTCGGATTTAGATCGACAAAAGCTTCCTTGCTTATATATAAGCCACCAACCCCCGCAGGACCGCAAAGCCATTTATGTCCCGTAAAAGCATAATAGTCAACTTCTAACTCTGGCAAATTTAAGTCCAGAGAACCTACAGATTGAGCTGCATCCACCATCAATCGAACTGTATGATTTGCGGAGAAATTATGGCAAGCTGTGGCTATTTCTCTTAGAGGTAATACCTGTCCTGTATTCCAAAGCAAGTGACTTAACACTACCAGTCGGGTATTTTCAGTTAGGTTGCTGCGAATTACTTCTACAGGATCGCCACTATTGAGGGTATTCATGATCGAACAGATACTTACTTCAACGCCAAATCGCTGAGAAATTTCCCTGACTGTAGCGATGATTCCTGGGTGTTCGCAGTCCGTCATTAAAATGCGATCGCCTTGTTGCCAGTCTATTCCCCAAAGGGTGATATTACAGCCAGCAGTAACGTTTTCGGTAATGCTAATCGTCTCGGGAGGTGCTTCTAATTCGTTAGCGATCACGCTCCGCAATAAATTAACCTTGGTAGTGAGCCAGGCATTAATCTGACCTGAAAATGGTCCTACCTGCTGGATATATTTATGGGTCTCAATGATTGCTTCTAAAGCAGTTTGGGACATAGTACCCTGACCCCCAAAATTAAAATAGGTCTTGTTAATTAATCCTGTAAATTGTTGTCGATGTTCTTTAAGGTCTCTTTTAGATAAACTATTACTCATAAATAATATCTTGCTCTGTGGCGAACCATTGATAGTATATCGACATTTTTCAATCAAGATTCAACGACATAATTTTGGACTCAGCTTGACTGTTTTACGACATCAAAGCAGGGGATTATCCTTTTTTACGAGCATTTGTGCTTGCTTTCTGCTGTAATGACAATAATCTCCGACCACCTTTTACTCAATTACAAACGCTGCAACCGTCGCACCTTTTTAGAAATATATGGTGATGATCAACACAAAGATCCTGAAAAAGATTTTTTGCTGAAGTTAAAGCGGGAAAATCGCACTCATATTTACAATGTTATTCAAGATAAATCCCTGACCCCCCAAAAACCAGCCGCATCTCGCAGGGATTGGCAACTTAACACCAAACAGACTATTGAATTGATGCAAAAAGGAGTAGATTGCATCATTAAAGGTACTTTGTCTCTTAATTATGCTCAATGGCAATCAGCTGGAAGAAACGAGATATTTGAACATCTTCAGCCAGATTTTAGACAAGATTGGTTATCGACTCTAATTTTTATGGCGACACCAAGTTTGTTAATCAAACAGCCTGGAGTATCTATTTTTGGTAACTGGGAATATATACCAGTCAGTATCAAACTTGGTCGTAAGGCGAAACCTGAATATAAACTAATTGCGGCTTTTCAGGCGCAGATTTTGGGCATTGTTCAGGCTCAAACTCCTGCAAGTTCTCCTTTGATTCTCAAAGAACATAATGAACATCAGGTTAATTTGACTCATTGGCTAAGTAAGATGCAGCAGACGGTGAATAATTGTTTGCTGATGTTGGCCCATCAGGATGAACCTGAAGTTTTTATTTCCCGTCAACGATGTAGTCTCTGTAGCTGGCATGGTTATTGTCATGGAATAGCCAAGTCTGCCAAACATCTTTCTTTAATTCCTGGAATAACTCCAAAACGCTATGAATATCTCCAGAAATTGGGAGTTAACACTATTGAATCATTAATGAATATCTCCGAAACTGATCTAGGTGAAACTTTGGGTGACGATATTGCTCGTCAGTTAAAACAACAGATTATCTCAATCCAAAGCGATCGCGCATTGGTGCGCTCTAGTTTCGACTTGATTAATACTCAGCCAATTCCTAGTGGGGTGATCGAACTGTATTTTGATATTGAAGCGGAACCCGAACGTCAAACTGATTATTTACTAGGTGTGTTGCTAGTAGATCGCTCAGCTAACACCGAACAATTTCATGCTTTTCTAGCTGAGAAATTAGAAGATGAAGGCAAAATTTGGCAAGAGTTTCTTAATTTTATTGCACTTTATCCCGATGCTCCCATCTTTCATTATTCTGAATATGAGGTAGATACCATCAAACGCTTAGCTCGGCTTTACGGTACGCCCAAAAAACAACAACAAGAAGTTTTATCTAGGTTAGTAGATTTGCATCTTTGGGTGAATTCAGCAGTTATTTTTCCCGTAGAAAGCTATTCTTTGAAAGCCCTTGCTAACTGGATCGGCTTTTATTGGCGAGAAACCACAGGCAGTGGGGATCAATCGGTTTGCTGGTACGATCAGTGGCTAAGTACTCAAGATCGTACTTTATTAGAATTAATCCTAAGTTATAATGAAGATGATTGTCGCGCAACTCGCCACCTCAAAGATTGGCTTTTAGATTTTTTAGAGTACCAAAGAAATCAGCAGCTTACTTCAATCTAAATTAAACGCATTTGGTTATTTAGTCATAAATACTTAGACATGAAAAACTAAATTGAAACACTAATCTAAAGTTATATAAAGAAATTTAACAAAATTAGCAAAATGCTCATAAATTGCGGATTGAGTGGAGAATCATACGCTAAATTAGACTAAAGGGATAAATGATAGTTATGAAATTCATAATTTTAATTTATCTTTAGTGACAGTTAGATAATTGCCAAGGTTTATACCTAAAGCAATTTAAATCTGTTGAGATGTTTAGGGCGATCGCCAAAAGAGTTTATTAAGCCTATGTTTCCTTTTTTATTACTGGTCACTGCTTTAGCTAGTATCTTTATTTATCTCCGCACTAATAACGATATTTTTGCTTTGCTGGCGGTAGGAACATCGGTTTGTTGTTTAATTTGGGGTTTAGTAATTGCCCATTGGTCAGTTCACTTGTTGGCATTGATAGCATTATTATTTATGGGTAAACCAGTTGCCGTTGCCACCGTTAATTCTCGTCAGAAGTAACTCGCCAGTAGTGAGTTAAAAAACTGCTCATAAAACATTAAACATTTGATCTTTAGATCTGCTTCCCAAACTTAATGATCAATGTTAAATGATAAATATTATGACAAGTCCCTATAGTTGGCTAAATAAATCTCTAGCAACGATTCATCGCGCTAACTGGTATCGTTCCGTAAAAGCGATCGCGGGGAAGCCAGGGGCAATAGTAGAATTATCAGGGAAGCCTGTAGTTAACTTTGCAAGTAACGATTATTTAGGGCTAGCGGGAGATCAAAGATTAATTAACGCTGCGGTAGCTGCGACTCAAGCTTACGGTACTGGCAGCACAGGTTCACGTTTGCTCAGTGGACATAAGGAATTACATCAAGAATTAGAACAGGCGATCGCATCTTGGAAACAAACCGAGGCGGCATTAGTTTTTAGTTCGGGTTATTTAGCAAATTTAGGAACAGTAGCGGCAGTAGTAGGATCAAGAGATTTAATTCTGGGAGATCAATATAATCACTCCAGCCTCAAGAAAGGAGCAATCTTGAGTGGTGCCACTGCCATTGATTATCTGCACAACGATCTTACAGACTTGCGACAAAAGCTAGAGATAAATCGTACCTTATACCGTCGCTGTTTAATCACTACCGATAGCGTGTTTAGCATGGATGGTGATTTATGTTCTTTACCCGAATTAATTGCGATCGCTGCCGAGTTTGAGTGTATGCTTTTAGTAGACGAGGCACACGCTACTGGAGTCATGGGTAAGACTGGTGCAGGATGTGTCGAACATTTTCACTGTACAGGTCAAGAATTAATTCAAGTTGGTACTTTGAGTAAGGCTTTAGGCAGTTTGGGGGGATACGTTGCAGGTAGCGCAGAGTTGATTGATTTTTTACGTAATCGCGCTGCTAGTTGGATTTACACCACAGCCTTGTCTCCTGCTGATACCGCCGCCGCTACTGTCGCCATCAAAATTGCGCAACAAGAACCCCAGCGACGAGAACAACTGTGGCAAAATATTATTTATCTCAAACAACAGCTAGATAATTTAGAATTATTGCCAACCGAATCAGCGATTCTCTGTATTAAATTTGCCACTCCAGAAGCGGTTTTAAATCAAGCTCAAAAGCTGATTGATAATGGTCTTTTTGCTCCCGCAATTCGTCCGCCGACTGTACCTACAAGTCGCATTCGCTTATCCTTGATGGCGACCCATACAAGAGAACATTTAGATTTGTTAATGGAAAATCTTTAAATTTGTTTCGATTAATTTATGACTAAGGATTAATCAGTTTTTTGCTCTGTCAAGCGCACTATTAATTAAAGTTGATAATGCTTGTTGAGCGTAATTGGCACCGCCAGAAACACCCTCTATAGTAGCCATCAAGCTAGCCCCCCCAATTAATAGTAAGTACTGCTGAGAAAATGATTCTGAATCCTCTACTCCAGCTTGATTTGCCAATTGCTTAATCTGTATTCGGATCGATTCTCTAACTCCAATTGAAACCTCATGTGCAGGATGGGATGCGTCGGCTATTTCCAGTACAGCATTAATAAACGGACACCCTCGAAAATCTGGACTAGCATACCACTCTCGTAGTACATCAAATGTAGCCAGTAATCTTTCTTTAGCAGTATTACCACGATCTTGGACTGCCGTTTCAAACCAGTGCAGCCATTCATTAGCTCTGTGTTTCATTACTGCTTCAATCAGTTCATCTTTGGAAGTAAAGTGCCGATACAAAGTTCTTTTAGCTACATCGCTAGTAGCAATAATCTCGTTAATGCCTACATTTTGAATCCCCTTTTGATAAAAGAGTTGAGAAGCTGTTTCTAGGATTCTTTGGCGAGGGTTATGAGAAGATTTCATGATCATTTTGGGTAGACAAAGTTGTCTCATACCGCTATAGTATCAGTTAAATCAAGGAGACAAGTCTGTCTCTTTGAGAATCAGATTAGAAATTAAATTAATGGAATTTACTATTCATACTCTAGAGACAGCACCACCAGACTCCAAACCAGCTTTAGTTCACGCTCAAAAAACCTTCGGCTTTATTCCAAATTTGGAGGGAATTGCCGCTGAAGCTCCAGCCTTATTAAAAGGTTCGATGGCTTTATGGGATTTGTTTGAAACTACTAGTTTCACGAAGATAGAACAGCAGATAATTTATTTAACGGTAAACTATGACAACTCTTGCGATTATTGTATGGCAGCCCATTCAGGATTAGCTAAAGCGATTGGAATGTCTGAAGAAAATATTGAGGCTTTGAGAAATGGAACATTAATGGTGGATGCTAAATTGCAAGCATTACGTCACTTTACCCAACAAATGGTACAAGCTCGCGGTTGGGTGGAAGACAGTGAAATAGAGGCGTTTTTAACGGCAGGATATAGTAAGCAACAGGTACTAGAGGTCATTTTAGGCATTGCGATTAAAGTCATGCATAACTATACCAATCACATTGCCAAAACTCCTTTAGACCAAGAATTTAAACCTAATATCTGGTCAAAATAAATTGCATCTTGCTCGTTGATCACGAAAGGGAGTCAATTTTACAATCACAAGATATTACTCCTCTTGTCCCCAACCTTTTTTCTCTGGTAAGTCGATAAACACCTGCTGGTTGGCACTAACCCCCTCCAGGATTTGCGTTTGCTCTCCCAGATATAATCCTACTTTAACTGGTTGAAACTGCGGCTGACCATTTTCCCCAGGAATCATTACCCCTTGTTCCCCATCTTCGGTAAAGATCGCCACGGTTGGGACAACTAAACTATCGCTCAACTCCTGACCAATGAAAGTAACATCCACGTTCATCTTCGAGCGTAGTAAATCTTGACCAGTAAGCAGCTTAACTCTTACTTCAAAAGAAGTTACATTCTCTTCAATCACCGCTTCGGGAGCAATACGCTTAATTTCTCCTGTAAATTCCCGCTCAGGATAAGCATCAGCGACAATTTTAACTTTTTGTCCTGGCTGTAGCTGACCAACATCTAATTCGGGAACCTTGGCGATGATTTCCAAACCCTGTGCCAGTGCCAAGATGGAATTTGCCGAAGCCGAAGCGGTACTGGAACCTGAAGTACTAGGGGCAACATAAGCACCCTCCACTGCATACCTTTGAGTGACAATACCAGCAAAAGGAGCCTTGACAATACTATCAGCATACTGAATTTCTGACCGTTTTAAAGCCATCTTAGACTGCTCTAAAGTCGCTTCCAGCATAGCAATTTCATCGGGTGCGGTTGTCTGTTTTTGTTCCAGGGCAATTCTCGCTTCCCTAATTTCTGCCCTAATTTGGTTAACTTCTGAGTCACCAGTACTTTCAAGCTGCTCTAATCTTTGCCGTAATTCATCAATACTTGATTGTGCATTCTCAGCATTGTCTCGGACTTCATCAAACGCATCTTGGGCGATCGCCCCTTGCTGGAGTAGATATTCGTTCCGTCTAACTCTTTCCTGCACTAGCTTTAACCGAGACTGAGCAGCATTAATTTGTGCCTTGGTTTGCGCTAAATCTCGGGGAATTCTATTTTGCACCTGGTTTAACTTCGCCTCTAATTGTCTTAACCTAGCTTGTGCTTGTGCAACTTCCGCGTTGATCCTCGCTCTACCTTCAGCTAAGCTAGCTCGGTTTTGATTAAATTCTGCTGTAGCTTGGGAGGCTTGTGTTTCTAGTTCCGCATTTTCCATCACCGCCAGGGTTTGTCCTGTGGTCACGCGATCGCCTTGTTCAACGAGCAATTCAATTAATCTGCCAGGATCTTTTGGGCTTACGTTGACGCTTTTAATCGGCTCGACTCTACCGCTAGCTTCGATTTCAACATTAAGATCTTTTTCTTTAACTGGTACCGTTAATGCTTCTAGATCAATTCCTGTTCTAGAAGTTATAACTACATTATAGGTAGCAATTCCGATTAAACTTAAGCATATTACCGCTAATCCTGGAATTAAAGCTGGATTACGCTTAGAATGAGTATTTATAATTGACTTCATCTCTATTTTTTAAATCTAGATTTGCTTATAAGGGCATCTAGTTATGGGTTAATTAGGTTCGTTACTATTAAGCAAGGACGAGATTCATAATCTTCACCTAACTTAATGGTAGCTATTTTGGATGGCGATCTGTTGAATCATCTCCAGTCAGTAGTATTTTAGAAACAGAAAATAATTGCTCCAAAAAAAACTTGCCCTGAAAGATCTGATTTCTCCCTTTCTTATTTAGTTCCCATTTCTGTTTTTAATATTTAAACCTTGAACGCCATTTGGATTAGAGATAGATAATGTAGCTCTAGAGCATTGCCATAGTTAAGCTTGAGTATTTTCTGTAATTCAGTAAAAAGAAGCGATCTCTGTTTTGATTCCAGCCTGATATAAGGAGAGAGCGTGCTTAACAAAGTTAGGTAGTCATCAATACTGTAAGTGACTCGGCTAATTAATTGGTCTGAGGTCAGGTTCGTAAAATACCCAGAATTGATTACTTCATCACCTATTAGTGATAAATTTTGCTCGTGACTCTGGTACTTTTCATACTTTGCTAACTCTGGTGCATAGTTTTGATAGACTTCAGCGAGACTTTGGAAAACCTCGTAACTAGGTTGCGGAGGAGTATTCCACATCAAAACTAATAATCCTCCATCTTTTAAAGCCGCAGCAGCTTTCTGGTTTCTAACCTCTGGCGCTACCCAATGAAATGAAGTTGTGGCGACGACGACATTAAATTTCTCCTTAGCTAATTCCCAAGCTTCAAAGGTAGAGTTGATAACTTCAACATTAGGATAAGGATTACATTTGCGTCGAGTTAAATTACTAGCAGCTTTACTAGGCTCCAAACAAACTAGATGTGCCCCCAATTGAGCCAATTCAACGCTAGCAATACCTGGTCCTGAGCCAATCTCTAAGACTGACTTGCCAGGCTGTAACTGAGCGATCTCCTGCATCTTTGCCCAAATTTCCTGGGGATATCTTGGTCGAGTGCGATCATAAGCTGTGGCTACAGAGTCATACCATTTAGTTTTATCGGCACAGCGGTAAATGTTTTTTAATAAGCTTGATACTTCGGCATTCCAGGGGTTTTGATTGTTCATTGAATTGCTGTCAATACAAAGTCATTGATTAATAAAATCAACAAAACTTTACACAAGTTAATATTTTTTGTTATATTCATTTATATAAGTTAAATGAAGGTAGCTAATTATTTTAGACCTAAGCTTAATTAACTTATGGCAATAGTTTTAGATGTACTCGACAATTATACTTTTAGCTTTTATGGCAAAATACTAGATATTTATTGATACATCATCTAGAGCAAACAATCTTCTAAAAATCAACTTCTCATAATTGTATTGAACCTTAGTCTGGTAGCTAGGGTTTTTTATTGACAAATAATGATCAGTTTTCTGGGTTAACTGAAAATCCATTGTAGCGATTCATAGATTTTTCAATACCTTCTTTTAAACCAAGCTCAATCGCTTTGATCGATACGTACAAAATTTCTTCAATAGTCTGAGACTCTTCAGGAGTAAACTTGCCCAAAACATGACTAACAGTGGCTTTCTTACCATCAGATTTACCGATGCCAATTCTCAACCGAGGAAAATCTTTGCCCCCTAAGTGGGAAATAATTGACTTCATACCATTATGTCCCCCCGCAGAACCAGAGAGACGCAGGCGCAACCTGCCCACAGGTAAATCCATGTCGTCATAAACAACCAATACAGACTGGGTAGGTACCTTGTACCAGTCAGTTACCGCTCTTACCGATTGACCCGAACGATTCATGTAAGTGAGGGGTTTAAGCAGACGAACTTTCTGTCCCCCTGATGTAACTCCCTCAGCGAAAGAACCTTGAAAACGCTTATTTTCTTTTAAAGGCATTTGCCAAATCTTAGCTAATTCATCAACTGCGGCAAAACCAATATTGTGCCTAGTTTTGTCATATTTAGGCTCAGGATTCCCCAAGCCAACAATTAATTCAGGAATGATGAGAGCAGTTGAATCAGAAGTCACGGGAAATAAATGAACAATAAGCAGTAAAGATCGACAGCGGGTTCCCCAGTTTTAGTTGCTTAAAAGCAATCCTAGTTGGATTGAAACAACGCCTCTAAATATACTTTGGCACAGGCGCGATGACTTTGATCGGCAGCGATGGTTTGTTGACCGTTATTTTGCAACAAAAATAAAGATATGGCAGCAGCGAAAACACGGTCTTGATCCCAATGAGGATGGGTTTCTAAATAGCTCTTTAGGGAAAAATGAAGTTCTTCAGGTATATCGGCTAGAATGCTGACGGTTGAGTTCATGGTTGGTTAAATGCTCCTAAATAGGTAGTATATCTTTTTGTGTTTTGTTTAACACAATGGCTTCCTTCAAATATGCGATCGCCATTGTGCTTTTGGCGATTAAGAAAACCTTTTATTATCAGAGACAAGCCCTAGAGAGCAATTTTTCTGCTTTCTGAGTAAGTCCTAGATCGCATCTGAAGCTGAAAACAAAAAATTGGCTGAAAGCAAAAGTTATTCAACAACTCTAAAATTCGAGAGTGCATTCGTATTAACGAGATTACGCTCTCAAATATTGCCTGCTGGTTTATTGTCGTCTTAAAAGGGGGGCGTTTGTCAATATTGCAAAATGTTAAGAAAGCATCGGTGTCTTTAGTTTTCTCACGTAAACAATATGCTTACGACCTTGTTTTTGTTACAAATATACATAAAATACGATTATAAAACGGTTAACAACAGGTAAATATGTATAATCCACCACTAGATACTCAAGGCTTGATTATGCCGTTAGTGCCTGTGGAAAAACCTGGGTAAAATGTGGAAAAAAGTCAAAACCCTTGTGGAAACAGTGGGGAATCTATGGGGTAAATCGAGAGCTTAAAATAAGAATTAATAATTTCTCCTTGACTTTTGTCAAAAAGTTTAAATGTACTATTGTTTAGTCATTAGTCAGCTCTTGTTTCCACCATTCGTTGGCTAAGGTGGTTATTTGCTGTAATTCTTGAGGGGAAATTCGTTGAAAGTGGCTTAATACTAAGTTCATTCTGCCTAAGGATTTCAATCGATCTCGATGACGGTTTAGAAAATCCCAGTAAAAGAAATTGAAAGGACAGGCATTTTCTCCAGTGCGATCGCTTTTGCGATATTTGCAGCTACGACAATAATCACTCATTTTATTGATATAGTTAGCGGAGGCAGCATAGGGTTTGGAAGCCAACAAGCCGCCATCGGCAAATTGACCCATACCGAGGACGTTAGTTTGCATCACCCAGTCATAGGCATCGATGAAGGCACTATGAAACCAGTTTTCAACTGCCTGGGGTGATATTCCTGCAATTAAGGCAAAATTATTTAACACCATCAGTCTTTGAATATGATGACCATAACCTGTCTCTTCTACTTGGGTTAGAGTTTGCCGTAAGCAGTTCATCTCAGTTTTACTAGCATCCCAATAAAACTCTGGCAAAGGTCGTTCATGATTAAACCAATTGCTTTGGCTATAATCTTCGTCTTGGAGATAGTAAATTCCATGCATATATTCACGCCAACCCATCACCTGTCGAATAAAACCTTCGACGCTGTTTAAGGGTAATTCCTGTTGATAATATGCTGTTTCTACCGCATCAATTACTTCCATTGGTGTTAGTAAACCAAGATTGAGATAGGGAGAAATTAAACCGTGCCACATGGTATATTCTCCAGTAATCATGGCATCTTGATATGTTCCAAACAAGGGTAAACATTCCTCAACAAAATAGGTCAAAACCTGTTGCGCTTGTTGGCGAGTTACACCCCAGTTGAAAGGCTCAATTTTGCCATAGTCAGAGAAATTTTCTTGCTTCACCCAATCAATTACTCCTTGGGTAATTTCATCTGGGGCAAAAGATAAAGGTACAGGAGTTTGGAGACTTTTTTTAGGAGGTTTACGGTTTTGTTGATCGTAATTCCATTTGCCTCCTATGGGTTTATTCCCATCCATGAGGATATTAAATCGCTTTCTGCCCTCACGGTAAAAATCTTCCATCAGGAGTCTTTTACGAGATTTTGCCCAGGTAATAAATTCTGAGCTATTCCAAAGAAAGTGATTATCAGGCAAGAAGTTAATTTCGCAGTTTAAATTCAGATTTTTAATCAGCTTTAGAAAAGGACGATCGCAAGGAATAGTAATTTGTAATTCGGTAATTTGATGCTGTTCGATCCAGCTTTGTAGAGGAGTCAGGAAATCTGCTGCGATAGTATAAGTCACTTGCCAACTATCCTGCTGTAATTCTTCAGCAAAATGACGCATTGCTGACCAAATTAAGACCAATTTCTGCTGATGATAGGGACGTTGTCTAACATAGTTACTAGACTCGATCAAAATAACTGGAGTTTGCTGCCGCTGATGCTTATTATTCTGTAAGCTTAGCTGTTTCGTGGTTAGGCGATCGCCTAAAATCCAAATGCCGACTGTCATAGGTTAAAGGATCAGGGATGAATAATAAGGAATAAGGAAATCAAGTTATTCTCTGCATTTAACATTAAATACAAAACAAATAACAAACAACTACTGACTAACAATGGGCTTAGCCGCAGGTACTAAGTAACTAATAACCAATCAATCTAATAAAAATAATTTTCATAATGAACATATTTGACAGCTTCAAAATCGCAACTTCCACCTTAATGGCAAATAAGATGCGCAGTAGTCTCACTATGTTAGGCATTATTATTGACAATGCTTCCGTAATTACAATGGTGGGGGTCGGAGAAGGGGCAAAAAACCTCGCTTCAGAACAGTTTGAGTCTCTTGGTCCCAATGTGATTTTTGTCGTTCCAGGTTCGGAGGACGAACGCCGCACCACTTTCAACCTTCCTAAAACCCTAGTTTGGTCAGATGCGATCGCCATAGCCGAGCAAGTTCCTAGTGTAAAAGAAGTCGCTCCCCAAATTACGGCTAATCAACTGATTACCTACCGCAATAGCAACGCCAATGAACAGGTAATTGGTACTACTCCCGAATACCTGAGTGTCAGAAGTTTTGAGGTGGCATTGGGCAGATTCTTGAGCGATGTTGACATTAAACGTAACCAAAAAGTTGTAGTTTTGGGTTCAGAAATGGCGGAGAAGTTTTTCCCCCAACAGAATCCTTTGGGTAAGAAGATCAGAGTCAAAAATATTAATCTAGAGGTAGTTGGAGTTTTAGAGGCAAAAGGAGCATTTTTAGGGAATAACCAGGATAAAGTGGCTTATGTACCTTTAACTACAATGTCAAGTCAAATTGTGGGAAATACTTCGCCTTATGGCACAGGAGTTGACTTTATCTCCATTGCTGCCAAAAATGAAAACAGTATTCGTGCCGCTAAACTGCAAATTGAAAATCTACTTCGTCTACGACATCAAATTACGGGTAAAGACGATTTTGGCGTTCGGACTCAAAAAGATGTTCTCGAAATTGTCAGCACAGTTACTAGTGGCTTGACTGTCTTGCTAGCAGCGATCGCAGGTATATCACTCCTTGTCGGCGGTATTGGGGTCATGAATATTATGCTGGTGGCAGTTACCGAGAGAACCAAAGAAATTGGCTTACGCAAGGCAGTTGGTGCCAAATCAAAAGATATTCTCTGGCAATTTTTGATTGAAGCTACTATTCTTTCAGCTGCGGGAGGAGCGATCGGCACTATGCTTGGTATTACGGGAATTATAGTCGTCGGCGCAGTTTCTCCACTCTCTCCCACTATTTCTCCTGTGGCAATTATTCTGGCAGTAGGGGTTTCGGGAGCGATCGGTCTTTCTTTTGGTGTTTTTCCCGCCAAAGCGGCAGCAAAGTTAGATCCAATTGTTGCTTTAAGAGGTATTTAAGCTACCTACAATAACTCTAGAATGCTTAATAATATGTTGCCATACTTTTAGCCTAAGCAATTAAGCGTAAATAATTAAGCATTTGTTAGTAGATTACAACTGTCATAAATTTGTTAACATTTACAAAAAATGTATTGATATATACGAAAGCTGATGAAATGTTATTTGGATTACAAAGAAATACTGAAATAACTATGCTTTTTCCTTCAATATTAGTTAATCTGTAACATGATAATTTTCATATTAAGATATCAATCACTGTTTTAGCTTTAGTTGCATTTTAATCTTTTAACCATCAATGAATCATGCAAATCCGAATTTAGCGAAGACAGAAATAATTAGGCAGTTGGGTTTTTTTCCTGCATTTTTGATCCCCGCCATCAACTCATCTCTGATTTATCGCAGTTTAGTTCAGCAAACATTGTTTGCCTACATTAATAATCCTTTGCCTGCTAAATTCAAAGAAAAGCTGTTTATAATTCTCTCTCGCTATTTTGGCATTAGTTATTTCACTATTTGTCACAGCTGTACATTAAGGTCTTTAGGGGCTACTGCAACTGAAATTATTCAATTAGAAAAAATCGAATATCCTCAATCTGAGTTAGATGTGGTTGCAGATCTTAGAAGGTTAAACAGTCAGTGGAATCAAGGTCATGACTGGCATCATAACCATCAACTAGAGACTAGTTTGTTACGTTGTGCGACGCTGATTTTTTTGCACTCTGAGCAAACATCATGCTTATCTAATCAATTGAAAAATTTATTAGGTACAGTTTATTATCACTACCTCATAGTTTTTTTAGGTTACGTCAAATTATGTCATCAGTGGTTACTGAGCAACCCAGATATTTCCCATCATCAAGACCGTCGCTCTCAACTACACCTTGGTTCACTGTTACTAGAAGAGACTCGGTTGGCTAAGTTTTTGACAGCACCATCTCTAGGCTCTTCCAATAATGATTTTCCCCAATCAGAAGAGTCAGAGAGTTCTCAACCAATAACAGTAGAGAAGGAGAGATTAAGCGCAGAGTCCCTAGAACAATTAAGGCAAAAAGCACTAACAACCTGTTTAGCCAATGCACCCTTTCCTGTAATGATTCATACTCAGGAAGGGGAAATTGTGTATTTAAATCGCAATTGGTTAGATGCTACTGGTTATGATGCTCCAGAACTTGCCACTATCAGTCAGTGGAATCAAAAAGCCCAGGTAAAGCAGCGAGAAATAGTTAAATTACCAGTCCAGGATACTCCGCTATGCCCCAGGTACGTTGCTTTTGCTCACCAAACAGCGATTGAAACTACCGCTGCTCTCAGACAGATTGTTGATTCTCTGATCGACATTACTCCAGACATTATTAGAACTAGAGTCAAAGCTGAAAACCAAATTGCCGATGCGATTCGCAGTGAAGTGACAATTTCTACTAGTAGTGGAGAACAATTATTCTGGGAATTATATTCAGCAGCATTGAGTTTTGACTGGGGTCCAGATGAATTGACAATTTCGATCGCCAAGGATATCACGGATGCGATTCACTATGAAACTAAATTAGCAGAGGTCGAAACCAAACTGAGATTGGTTCTAGAAGCGACTAGATCAGGCTACTGGAGTTGGAATCTAACTACGAATCAGGTTGAGGTTTGTCACCTTGCTCGTGCTATCTTGGATTTGGAAAGTTTTGATGGCAGCTATGGAAGTTTTTTGCAATCGATTCATCCTGATGAGCGAGAATCTGTAGATTTAGCGGCAGCCAGAGCAATTCAGGCTGGACAGGATTTAGATTTAAAGTATTCGGTCGTCAAATCCAATCAAGAAATTTCCCAGATTCAAGCCAAAGGCAAACTAATTTACGATCATGATGGGAGACCAGTTAGTTTGACTGGGGTAATTATTGATATCACTCCTGAAATGAGAAATCTGCAACCAGGTCTCCAGGTTAATTCTGGTCAAGCAGATAATTTACTGGGGATCAACTTCAATCAGCAAAACCAAGAGGCTTATCAGGTGAAATCTCTAGGAATCCCAGAAGTAATTATCAATCTACTGCCTTACTATCTTTTTGTGATCGATGTTGAAACTAAAACTATCTCGTTAATGAATTCTGGGTTGGCGGAGAGTCTCTCTTGTTCGCAATCTGAGGTTATCGGCAAAACGATCGCTGAATGTTTTGCCCCAGAATATGCCAATCAAATTGCCTGGCAAAATGAGCAGGTAATCAGTTATCGACAGGTATTACAAATTCAGGAAAAGGTAGATTTAGCAGATGAAACCCACTACTTTGATACGGTAGTAGCTCCTTTATACAATGCTGAAGGAGAGATTTATGCTTTATTGAGGACTTCAACTGATATTCCCGATCTAGCCGCTACTCAGGAAGCACTTTCCCAACGAACTCTCCAACTGGAAGCAGCCAATCGTGAGTTAGAGTCTTTTTCCTATTCTGTTTCCCATGATTTGCAGGCTCCTTTGCGGGTGATTAACGGTTTTAGCCAAGTATTGTGGGAGAATTATCAGCCTAATTTGGATGATCGTGGTAAACATTACCTCCAGAGAATTCAGGCAAATAGTCAACGTATGAGCGACCTTATTGATGCTCTGCTGCAATTATCTCGGGTAACTCGCAGCCAAATGGAGTTGAATCAGGTCAATCTCAGTGCGATCGCTCTAGAAATTATGGAGGAATTACAGGCACAGGATTCTCAACGCCAGGTTGAGTTGACTATTGCGCCAAATCTTCAAGCAAAGGGCGATCCCCAACTTCTAAGAATTGTCTTAAGCAATTTGCTACACAATGCCTGGAAATATACTTCTAATCGAGCGCTGGCTAAAATTGAATTTGGGGTAATTACCCAAACTGGTTCCTCACCGACTTTCTTGATCAAAGATAATGGTGCTGGTTTTGATGCTGAGTATGCCGATAAACTATTTACCGCTTTTCAGCGGCTCCATAGCCAGGCTGAATTTCCTGGCACGGGTATTGGTTTAGCTACGGTACAGCGAATTATTTATCGCCACGGGGGGAAAGTTTGGGCAGAAGGAGAATGTGATCGCGGAGCAAGTATTTACTTTACTCTCAGAGGTTAGTCTAGTTAGCACGGTTACCGACAAAAGCTAGAGTTAAACTATCGTGAACCAAGAAGTGTTGTAAATGGTAGGCTCTTTCTTCAGTTTTGAGTAAAATCTGCTCGTATAAATAGCGAGTAGCGCGATCGCCTAAACTTTCTGCCTGAGATGCTTGTTGACGGAGTAGTTTGATGATTTCTTGTTCGGCTGCGAGATCGTGTTCTACCATTTGACGTTCCCCAAAAACGCCATCTGCCTCTGGTTCAAAACAGCACAGTTCAGCTAGCTTCGTAAAACTGGCAGCGGGAATTCCACCCAAGCCATTTTGTCGTTCGCCAATTTCATGAACGTGACCCTGTACTTCTTCGTAATTATCGGCAAAAAATTCGTGCAAAGAATAGAATTCGGAGCCTTCAACTACGAAATGGTGTTTTTGATACTGTAAATATAACCCCTGGAAACTCGATAAAACTGCATTGAATCCCTCGCATATTGGCTCAGTAACGGTCTTATCGAGCAGAATCGCGTTATCCTCGACATGACCAAACGGACGCAGCAAACCTGTGGTGGTAGACATACTCTTGCTCTCTCATTAAGTAATTTTTATTGACAATACCAACTTAACATGAAACTCCTTATTGAGAATCAGATTGCAATAACTTTCTTTAACCTCTACTTAATTATATAAAATCTTGGAGAAGAGTAATCTTGAGATTTTAATTTCCAGCTCAACTGAGATCTGATTCGACTCTATTGGCAGAAGTTTCGGGTAGTTTATCTAAAATTGAGGTTTTGCTCTCTAAAGCTTTAGTTTGCTCTACTAGAGTTGCAGTTTGGGTTAATACTTCTGGGTTTAACGAATCTTGTTGTCTAAACAAGGCAATTAGTCCTGATTCATAATTAGAGGCGATCGCTAACAAAGCACCACCTAAAATGTAAATTGGCAAAGGTAGCATAAATTGTTTTAACCAAATACTAAACTCAGCCAAAACAAATAAAATTCCCACTCCAAACAACCAAGCTTTAAGCATTATTTTCCTCTAGTATCTCTAATAATCAAGCCGTCTCACTTGAGTGATAATCATTGAGTGATTACCATCCCCAGCTACCAGCCTGTCCCTTAAAAGGACCGACGATATCTTGAGTGATCCAGCCACCATAAAAGTCCCCTGCTTGGGCTTTAACTAATTCGCCGTCTACATAGCAACTATCCATCTTACTCGGATAAAAAGCGATATAGTCTTTAATTGGCATAAATTCTGCGGTTGGTTGAGGATAGTACCAAGCCGCGTTAATTACTTTTTTCTCCTTGACCTGCAAATTGTAATAGCCCGCCAATCCCTTCCATTCGCAAAAAGATCTGCCCGAAACTACAGATTCCAAATATTCCATTTGAATATCCTGGGGCGAAATATAGTAAACAGGGGGATGACTCGTTTCTAGTACTCGATAAGCATGATAGCTATTGGCAATTTTGACCTGGTTAAAAACAACTTCAATCCGTTTAGGCGATCGCTCTAAACGTGGCGGACGAGGATAATCCCAGACTGATTCTTGTCCTGGTTTTGGTTCGATACGCTGTGGATGAATCATTTAGTATTTCAATTCTGCTTAAAGAGACTGTAAAGATTGAGTTGAAAGTTGTTCTTAGTAAACGTCTTCTAAATTACCCTTGAACAACTTGCTTAATAGTAGTGAAAGTTTCGATGCTAATCAAACCTTGTCGATATCCTTTCTGATTAGACATGCCCAAAAATACATTGCCCACTCCTTCTGGATTGCGGGAAAATTTAGGAGAAGTATTGATATAAACTAAAGCACTGTCAATTCCCTGTACAAATTGACGACTTTCTTGATAGGATTCCGTTACAATACAGTCCGCATGACCACTGCTATAACGATTGATCCACAATACAGCTTGAGATAGACTTTCTACATAGCGAAACGCCACTGTCTTTGCCAGATAGGAGCGGCTCCATTCTTCTGGCTTAACTGATGTTAAAAATTCGGGGAACTGCTCAACTAATATTTCATCCCCACGCAACTTGAATCCCTGCTGTTTCAGGCTATTAAATAAAGAACGTAAAGTTGAAGGCTTAACGTTTTGGTTGAGCAGCACTTTTTCAATCGCATTTACCGCATCAGGTTCGCTATCATGGCTATCAATAATCACCTGTCGCGTTAATTCAATATTGCCGCTGGGAGATAAATATAAATAACAGTTGCCAATTGTGGTTTTTAAGACTGTCGCCGTAGCTTTTTCTGCTACCTGCTGGACTAAACTTGGTCTGCCATAGGGAATTACTAAATTGAGATAGCGATCTTGGGTAACTAATTCTTGAACTGAGATCCCTAAATCGGGAGAAATATTAGATAAGCAATTTGGCGGCAAATCTACCTGCGAAATTGCTCGTTGTAAAATAGCGGCAATGGTTTGGTTAGAATTGCTTGCAGTACTACAGCCTCTTGTAATTAAGCTATTCCCTGTCTTAAGGCACATTCCTGCGGCGATCGCCGTTAATTCGGGAAAAGCCTCATGAATCAAGGCAATAGTTCCTAGGGGAATCAACTGACAGTAAGTTTGGGATGGCTCTAACTGGTATGGAGCATTAATCAATCGTCGATTAGGATCTGTGGCATTTGATAATTGTTGTAAAATCGAAACCGTCATCTCCAGTCTTTCTGGGGTTAGCTTTAACCAATCTGCAATTGGCTCAGCGATCGCCATTTCGCGGCTAAGTTCTAGATCTAAGGTGTTAGCCTCTAATATTTCATCAAAACTGCTTTCCATTGCCTCCGCCAACGCTAATACCCCTGATCTTCTTTTGGCTCCAGATACTTGAGCTAATTCAATCGCGGCTTTATGAGATTCTCGAACTATGGTCAGCATTTGATTTGACGAACTTTGCATTGCTTTGCTATTAATGCCGATAGATTACAAACAGCGATAGGAATATTAGCACAATCAAAAATAGAAATACCACTATCCAGGAAATGATACTCTGGGTGCTAAGCCAGCGCAACAATAACGGTAAGATCGCTACCACTAGAATGCTTAAGCTAAGCAGTAACAATAGCATCATTGATAAATAGCTTTGCGTCCAACGAACATAAGCATTTTTCCAGCGATGTCCAGTCCAACGCCATGATTTCTTCTGATAGATCGAAGACAATTGCTCGATTACCAAACCATCTTTTTTAACCACAAAAATTTGCTGGCAGCGATCGCACCCTAAAGCTTCCGTGAGTACAATTGGCTTTAAGTTGCCTTTCCTTCTACAAGGACAAGGATATTCGCTGCTGAGGTCTATTTTTTGTACTTTATGTGAACGCACTCTTATCGATTAAGATTACTAAAATTAAATGTTAAATTAACTTTGATAGCGAGCCACCAGAATCATTCTGTTGACTTATTCTGCTTTCTCCGCACACCTCAACCTAATTTTAATCAAGCTACAAGGTTGAAAATCTTAACGTATGCTTTAACTTAGTATAAATTTCTTTAAGCGGGTGACGCGATTCGAACGCGCGACATTCACCTTGGCAAGGTGACGCTCTACCACTGAGCTACACCCGCATTTCACCGAATTCCTTTCGCTTCTTTTATAGAAGTTGGACTAGTGAGGCACACATCCCTTCTGGGCTGTGATATTTCCTTGCCGATTTACATTATGCCAAATCGGTTGAAGTTTTGCAAGGAATTTCTTAGATCACTGACGTACTGCTAAGAATAAGCGGTCAACGAAAGAGGTCAAATCACATCATAATCGATCTTAGTTGGATAAATTGGGGACAGTTTGGGGTCTTGTCCCCAATCCGTATAACCACCAAATACCAATAGTTTCTCAAATCTGGGACTGTAAAATAATTTGTCCTAAAGGATACACCTTCGGATATGTCAAAGATTAAAACAAGAACGAAAGAACTAATTATATGAACTTGAGAACAGAATTAATTGATAAGCTTCTCAAAGACTACAAGAATCCTGAAGATTTAATAGGTGAGGATGGAATCCTCAAACAATTAACCAAGACTTTAGTAGAGCGATGTTTGACAGCAGAAATAGATACTCATATCCATAGCGATCGCCAGTTTTATAGGCGCATATTTTACGCAAGTTATTGTCTACAGGTAAAGCAGATGTAATGTACTGCTAAAATTTAGCACTTTGTCTAGTTAACTGTCATTTAGTTTTCATGGTTATGCTATTTTCGGAGTAACTTCAGTATTATTGATTTTTACTCGATAACTTGCCTTCTACTTCAGATAACTGCGTATCTAGATTGTTAATCTGCTTCTTCAACTCATCTGTTACCGATTCATCTGCTACAGGCAAATTAGATTCTATATGTGCAATGCCGATCTGAATTAATTCGAGAATGTGGGAGTAAGTTCTGGCTTATTACTGCGATGGTAAATCTTGGGATTGAAATGAGCGATCGCTATTGATTGGATTTGACTGTAGAGATGGTTGGGAATGGGAATATCGACTCTAGTTAATGTATCAGTTTGTCGACTATTCATATCGGATACTATTGGTTTTATCGGATAAAAAAGTTAATCCTAGTATTATAAGACGTCTAAAATCTTGATCGTCAAATTTTTCGATCTGTATAGCCAAGAAACTAAAATTTATTAGTTTTATTGAAAGCTAAAAGCTAAAAATTAGTAAACTAGAACGAAGCCAATTCACATTATGCGTATAATATCTTTTAAGTTAGGTTGATTATGTCTGGATGTGTAAGCTGAGTATTTCTGTATTAATGTTTATTGTTTGGAATCGAGGGTGATTCTGCCATCTTCGAGTTCTACCAGGCGATCTGCTACGTCCAGAATGCGGTTATCGTGAGTTACGATTAGAATCGTGCAGCCTTGTTCTCTGGCTAGCTGCTGCATTAACTCCACTGCATCCCTCCCCGATTTACTATCTAGTGCTGCGGTAGGTTCATCGGCTAAAACTAGCTTCGGGCGAGAAACTAAAGCGCGAGCGATCGCCACCCGTTGTTTTTGTCCTCCAGAAAGGTTTTGGGGATAATAATCAATATGTTCTCCTAAGCCTACGGATGACAGAAGAGCGATCGCTCTTTGCTCTACTTCCGAACTTTTTATGCCGTCGTGTAACTCCAATGACATCTGCACGTTTTGTTTGGCAGTTAAAGAAGCTAATAAATTATGTGCCTGGAAGATATAGCCGATATTTCTTCTAGTTTCTACCAGTTTGCTTTTGTTCGCACCAACTAACTCTTCGCCAAATACTTTTAAACTACCTGACTGGGGCGATCTTAATCCACCCATCAAAGTTAAAAGAGTAGTTTTTCCCGAACCAGAAGGACCTTTTAGAATAATTACTTCTCCTGAATTTAGAGTTAAATTAATATCAAATAATATCTGTTTTTTCAATTTTCCTTCGCCAAAGAAGTGATCGAGATTTTGAATATTTATAACCTCGTTAGTTATTGATAGTTGGTGGTCGATAGTCGCTCTAGTTATGTTCATAATTAGTCTTTAGTCAATGAATTTACTGCTTAGAATTTTAAATAAAATCGCTTTTGAGTAACTTAAATTGCTCTAAATCGTGATATTTCCCTTTCCAAAAGCCTTTCTTTTTTTTAATCCCCTGGCTCTTAAAACCTAATTTTTCCAAAAGTTTTCTAGAAGCTACATTTTTCAGCATGATTTCTGCAATAATAAATTGAATTTCTCTGCTATTAAATCCAAATTGTAAAATAGCTCTCAAAGCTTCACTCATAATCCCTTTTCTCCAAAACTGGCTTTTTAGTTCATAACCAATTTCGGCAGCATTTACTTCTCTATGCCAAGTAAATCCACACGAACCGATCGGACAATGACTTTGCTTATGAATTATTACCCAACGTATTCCTAGCCCGCTCTCAAAAACTTTTGTCCGTCGTTCTATTACCTTTTTAGCCTCATCAGGGTGAGTAAACGTATTAAGATCATGAAACTGAGTCACTTTTGGATCGCTAAATATGATAAATATAGCTTCAATATCTTCTTGAGTTGCCTGTCGAAGCTGAAGCTGTTTTGTCTCAAGATAAGGGAAAGAAGTTAATGAAAAATCTTGGCTCATCAGAAAACCTTGTCTGTATTTTTAAGGAGTAAATTAATGTGTCGATAACCAATTCTTGGTTATCGAATAATAAACTTATTTTCTTCGCCAACTATATACTTAATGGTCATGCTAACTTTTGTCTAAAATAAAACAAAAACATTACGCTATAAATAATTGTTCATTGTTAAAATATATCCGCTGGATCGGCTGCACTTAATTTCCTAACGGCGACAGTACCAGAAGCACAACACATGATAATGGTTAGGATTAATACTGTTATGGCGCGGTTAGCTGTCATTGCTAAAGGTAAAGCAGTGGCACCTGCTGCTAGACTATATAATCCTGTAGCAATAAAATAGCCAGGTATAAAACCTAATACAGCTAAAATTACTGCTTCTTGAAATACCAAAACTACGAAATAACTATCCTTATATCCCATCGCTTTGAGGGTGGCATATTCTGATAAGTGATTTGCCACATCGGTATAGAGAATTTGGTAAACAATAACCGTACCAACCACAAAGCCAATCGCCGTTCCGAGAGTAAAAATAAAACCAATTGCTGTGGCAGTTTGCCAATAGGATATTTCCTCTTGAATAAACTCTTCGCGATTAAATATTTCTACATCATTGGGTAGTTTTGCTTTTAATGTTGCTTGGGCTTGCTCGATATTTGCCCCAGGCTTAAGTTTAATAATTCCCACATCAATTAATCCTTTTTGGCGTTCGGGAAAAATGCGTAAAAAGTTAGTATCGCTGGTAATAATGTTGCCATCGGCAGCAAAAGAAGCTCCCATCGTAAATAATCCGCCAACTTTAACTTTGCGAAAAGAAACTTCTGTGGTTACTGTTTCTTGTTGCTTTATTAGATTGGGAATTGCCCCAAATTCGGCACGAGAGCGATCGTCAAACAATACTACATCGGGAAGTTTTACCTGATCGATATTTTCTTTAATCCCTGGCAAACCTAAAGTATCTTTAGCAGGGTTAAAACCAATAGTTAAAATAGTGCGGGTGTTGCGATCAACAGGATTTTTCCAAGAACCATAATCAAGATAGATCGGAATTACAGATTCTACCTCGTCAATGGCTGCTGATTCATACAAACGCCGTTCGGAAAAAGGTTCGGTAAAGCCTAAAGCATCTGACTGGGGACTCATCAAAAATATATCCCCCTTCAAAGCCTTGTGAAAAGTAACACTACTATCAAATAAAGATGCTTGAAAACCTAACTGAATAAACATCAGCATATCCGCAAATCCAATCCCCGCCAAAGCAATTAATAAGCGGACTTTTTCATGGCTTAACTGTAACCAAGAGAGTGGTGTTTTCATTGTTCTGTTGATTGTTAATTGTTGATTGTTGGTTGTTAGTCGTTAGTTGTTAGTTAATTTCTTTATTACTCGCTACTTATCTTGACGATCACCTTAGAATTAGTCAGATGAGCTACACGCTCGCTTGTCTGAGGATCGAGGTGTATTTTGACTTCTAGCACTCTGCTATCGACATCAGCAGCAGGATCAGTATTAAGAACGTCTTGTTTGCCAATTTTCAAGCCAATTTGACTGACTTTTCCCGTAACTTTTCCCTCAAATGCTCCTGTTTCACTCTTAATAGTGGCGGTTTGTCCTACTTTGACTTTGGCAATGTCGCTTTCGTATATTTCCGCAACTACCATCATCTTGCTAGTTTGAGCAAATTCCACAACCCCGTCTTCACCGACTATTTCTCCTGGATAAGTAGTGATTTTGACGATCTGTCCATCCTTGGGTGC
>JBCDEP010000269.1:0-3651 GCA_039179675.1 Cyanobacteria bacterium P01_G01_bin.67 | reverse complement strand
GTCATTGAACAGCTGAAACATATCAGTCAAATAGAACACTCACGTCATCGTTCGCCTACTAACTTTGTGGTTAATTTATTGGCTGGTTTAGTTGCCTATTGCCATCGCCCTCAAAAACCATCTATTGCCGTTGATGACTTCGTTTTATCTTCTTCTGCTTAACCCGAACTCACGTTACTTACGCTCTGCCGCATAACTAAGACAAGCTAAAATGTCTTCCCTAGTTACATAAGGAAAATAATTTAGAATCTTTTCATAAGTCATCCTCGCAGCCAAATAGGAAAGAACATCATAAACTGGAATACTCACCTAGAATATAAGGCTTGCTGCTACGCCTTTCTGGTTTCTTGGTGATGATATTGCGATAATTCATAATTATGCCGATACAGCAGCCTGACGTTCTTGTTTATGATCGAGATATGTTGAAGAGACAAAAACCTGAAGTCTTTTCTTGAGGAAGCTAACCATGATTGATGGGACTGAATTTAACTGCTAGTTGATTTTTAATTCATACAAAAATAGCATCAACCACAGATTAAACCACGTACTTTTAGTAGAAAACCGTAGTTTTACTCCTCATTCCCCATTCCCTTATGCGAAGCGGTATCCTTTAGGGCGAACAGATATCTCAAATCTCCTAGGTTCAGTCTAGATGCGGTTATATAATCTAAATGGGAATTATTAATATAATCACAGTTAATCATCATGGCAGGGATCAAAAAAGGCTCTTTAGTTCGTGTAGTTAAGGAAAAATTAGAAGGTAGTTTGGAAGTCAAAGCAAGTGATGTCCGCCTGCCTTCCTATCTTTTTGACAGCAAAGGGGAGATTGTAGATCTCAATGATGAACATGCTCTTGTTCAGTTTTATGTTCCTACTCCTAATATCTGGTTGCGTCTAGATCAATTGGAAGAAGCCAAATAAAAAATAGTTTGGGATATTCTAGACAATTTTATAAGTTGGGTAGAGCATAAGTGAAACCCGACCAGATGTCCAATTTTAGAGATGAGTATCGAAATAATTTTATTGATTTTTTAGTTAAGTATACTTTTGCTCGTTTTTGATGAGCTAACCTTTTTGTAACACACAATCGCCTGCAAATCTTTTAGTAAAAGACTTTAAGCTAAATTAGGTTCTAGGTTACTATTGATTGCTCCATTTCTGGGGATCAACAACCAAGAGTCCCACAAAATTACTACTGTAAAAGCTTTCCTTAGTGCAGTCCCTCTGGTAGATTAATCCTAGCCCCAAAATTTAAATTTATCTTTAGACTTGGGTAATTTTAATTAATTTATTTAAGAAGCAATTAGGAGGAAAGTCGCAGTGGCTAAGAAGACTGTCGCGAGTTTAACTGAAGCAGATGTCTCTGGAAAGAAAGTATTAGTAAGAGCTGATTTTAATGTTCCCTTAGATGATGATGGTAACATTACCGATGATACTCGCATTAAGGCTGCGCTACCTACAATTAAAGATTTAATTGGCAAGGGCGGTAAAGTAATCTTATGTAGCCACATGGGACGCCCCAAAGGCGAAGTTAAAGAGGAATTGCGTCTTACTCCCGTTGCCAAAAGACTTTCTGAACTCTTGGGACAAGACGTTACCAAGTGTGATGATTGCGTTGGTGATGCAGTTACCTCAACTGTTAATGGCATGAGTAATGGTCAAGTTGTGCTGTTAGAAAACCTCCGTTTTCATAGTGAGGAAACTAAAAACGACCCTGAATTTGCCAAGCAGCTAGCCGCTAACGCTGATTTATATGTTAACGAAGCATTTGGTACAGCACACCGCGCTCATGCTTCTACTGAAGGGGTGACCAAATACTTAAGTCCTAGCGTTGCTGGTTATCTAATTGAGAAGGAATTAGATTACTTACAAGATGCAGTTGATAATCCCAAA
This sequence comes from Cyanobacteria bacterium P01_G01_bin.67, assembly GCA_039179675.1. Lineage (GTDB taxonomy): Bacteria > Cyanobacteriota > Cyanobacteriia > Cyanobacteriales > Xenococcaceae > Waterburya. The sequence continues at coordinate 1,758 of JBCDEP010000269.1, read as the reverse complement.
CGTCCTTTAGCTGCAATTATTGGCGGCTCAAAAGTTTCCAGCAAAATTGGTGTAATCGAAACTTTGCTAGACAAGTGCGATAAGCTACTGATAGGTGGCGGTATGATCTTTACTTTTTATAAGGCAAGAGGTTTAAGTGTTGGTAAGTCTTTAGTTGAAGAAGACAAGCTTGAACTAGCTAAATCTTTAGAAGCAAAAGCAAAAGAACAGGGTGTGGAACTTCTACTACCAACGGACGTAGTTGTTGCTGATAACTTCGCTCCCGATGCTAATGCTCAAACAGTTGGAATTGACAGTATTCCCGATGGTTGGATGGGATTAGATATTGGTCCTGATTCAATTAAAGTCTTCCAAGATGCTCTAGCAGACTGCAACGCAGTGATTTGGAATGGTCCTATGGGAGTATTTGAATTCGATAAATTTGCTGCTGGGACAGAAGCGATCGCTCATACATTAGCAGGTAAATCTGATGCTGTCACTATTATTGGTGGTGGTGACTCCGTGGCTGCGGTAGAAAAAGTGGGTGTGGCAGAAAAAATGAGCCATATTTCTACTGGTGGTGGTGCGAGTTTAGAATTACTCGAAGGTAAAACACTACCTGGCATAGTTGCTTTAGATGATGCTTAATCTCAAGTTAAGTTAGCAACAATAATTTCTGACAATTAAATAATTGAACCTTGTTTTGCCTGTGGATTGACATTAGCTTGTTAGTTCATAGGCATTTTTGTTTATAGCCAAATTCAGTCTAAGAGATAGTACCAGGATAAGTATTTAATGAATGGAGATATCCTATTGCGATTACCCTAGTATTAATCATTACTTAATCTTAATCTTAAAATTTGTATCAATTATGATGAATAGAACCTTTAAATTTCATCATAATTTTATATAAGTTAAGTGTAAATTACGGGGGCGATAACAATTAATTATAAGTTATAAAAGTTACAGAAACATATATAAAAATTACAATGGCTTATAAATTAATTCTTAATCCCGATTACGTTGTTAATGAAGGTGAAATTATTGATTCTTTTGTAGTTAGTAGAGATGGTTCAATTTTGGAATATGCTCGAATTCAAACTGAATATGGAATTAATATGTCGTTGGCTGGTTCAGCATCTCTAGGTCATACATCTACGGAGCAATTGAGAGATTTGATAGTTAGCCCTGATGGAACTTTACATATTTATAGTGAAACATTTGATCCAACTTTACAAAGTTTTAACTGGCAAACTTATTCTGGCTGGAGTACTGCTAATAATGTTTCATATGGTGGAATTGATTACTACCAAAACTATATTTTCGTTACGGACATGAAAACCTATGGCTCAGATGAAGATGAAGCCAAAGGCATAGTTCGCTTTTCACAAACAGATGAACCCGCCATAAGATTTGCTGAGGAAGGTAATTTTATCGATCTAACTGTCGGGCTTGATAATTTGATTTATGGCTTAGAATCCTATGGCAAAATTAAAGTTTATGATCCTGAAACTTTAGAGTTAGTTCGCTCTTTTACTTTAGAAGAAAAATACAATAACTATCGAGGAATTGCTGTTAACAAACAGGGGGAAATATTTTCTGCTGCTTGGGATGGCAATATTTATTATTTTAATCCCGAAGGTAACATAGTTGATATTAATGCAGCTGATTGGTCAGTAATAATTGACTTAAATACCAATAATTTTTACGATATCAATATTTCTCCTGATATTTAATCTTTAATAAAGCGATCGCATAGGCTTAATCGCTTTATTAAAG
>JBCDEP010000110.1:0-21916 GCA_039179675.1 Cyanobacteria bacterium P01_G01_bin.67 | reverse complement strand
TCTTCAATTTGGATTATCCAAGTTAGTTGACCTGATGAATCGTTTTCATGCTTCTCCTAATTATCAAAGGGATTCTCCAAGTGATTTATTCCCTAATTGCTTGCTAATTCATTTTTTTACCCCATAGTCACAAAAGAGGGATGAATCGTTTCACTACCGTTATAAAAGAAAATTTCGCTGTCGCCGCCAACAGCACCACTTTGCCAGACTACATTATTACCAGATATCTGAGGATAACTACCACCACTAGCAATTTGAATAGTTTCACTGCCATTATAAAAAAGTATCTTACGAGAAAATAATCCGCTTTGCCAAACTACATTTTCACCAGATATTCTGGGAAAGACATCGCCTGGTTCGTTATCAGGATCACTAAGCTGGATGGTTTCGCTACCATTGTAAAGAAATACTTCCCCATCAATACCAAAGTCTTTGCTACTCCAGACTACATTACCATCTGAGATGTCGAGGACAGATTGGTGACAAGTTAAGCAAATTGAAACCGCATGTATTTATATCTTTCTGTTGATGCTCCTCACAAGGATTAATATTTATGCTTTAATTATCATTCTTTAAAGTTTTAGATTAAGTATTATGTGTCCAACTACGTTAATTACTGGAGCATCACAAGGTATTGGCAAAGCTACAGCTTTGTTATTTGCCAAAAATGGTTACGATTTAATTATTACTGCTCGTACTAAAGATATTCTCGAAGCTACTACTGAAGAAATTAGAGTTTTTGGTCAGCAGGTGTTGGCTATTGCGACGGATGTGAGTGATCGCTCTGCTGTAGAAGCTTTGGTCAATTTGGGGATCGAACGATTTAAAACCATTGATGTTTTGGTTAACAATGCGGGTGTTTGCATGACTGCTTCAATGGTAGAAACCACTATAGAAGACTGGGAAAGAATTATTAACGTCAATCTCTGGGGTTATATTTATACAATCAAGGCTTTATTGCCTCACTTTTTAGAACGCCAGCAGGGAAATATTATCAATGTAGGTTCCTTTGGCGGAAAAGTGCCTCTCCCCAAGATGACGGCTTACTGTACTAGTAAATTTGCCATTACAGGTTTAACCGAAACTATGCGTTTGGAATTAGAACCTCAAGGTATTCGCGTTTCAGGAATACATCCGAGCGTTACCAATAGCGACTTTATGGAACGGGCGATATTTAAAGACAGTAATCCTCAGGAGTTAGAAAATCGTCGTAAAGCAATGGCAAAGATGCTTACTAGTCCTTTAGCCAGTCAGTCAGAAGATGTAGCGAAAGCTATTTGGGATGCAGTAAAACATTCTCAAGCAGAAGTCATAGTCGGTTCAGCAAAAGTTCCATCTTTCTTACATAGATTGTTTCCTGGGATCACTCAAGGAATGTTGCAGTTAACTACCAAATCAGATTAGGTTTAATTAGTATCAGATCAATAAATGTTTGCCACACATAAATAATCTGGGCGTTGCACAAACATGGGATAATTTGGACTAACGGGGAGACTAAGAAACATTGTTGTATCCATTTGGCAAGTCTTGAGAAGCTCATATTTCTATGCCATCATGAAAGAGCTAATATCAAAGGCAAAATATCTAAATAGTAGTAAGTTTCATGCTAAGGAAATTAGGCAAAATAATGCTGAAGACTATATAGTATCGGTAGAAATTTATGTCTAATAATGATTTAGCGGCATTAGATCGCACTTTAGAAAAAACTCACCTATTTATATAACGATGTAGCAGCAGAATTAAATCTTATGACAAACATGTTGCTCTTATTGGTATTTAAGCAGTGTTGCACGCTCTGCGCGATCGTATTCCTCTCGAAAAAGCAGTTCAATTAGGTTCTCAGTTTCCTGTGCTATTGGCAGGATTTTATTACCAAGGCTGGAAACCTGCCGCCACTACCACTAAGGAACTTTCTGTAGATGAGTTTTTGGGTAAAGTAAGAGATAATCTACCACAAGGAAACTAGACGTTGCTGAATCAAGACATGAAAGTTAAAGTAATGCAGCTTGACTACATTCTTAAAAAGCTAAAAGCTAAAAGCTAAGAGTTAAAAGGATATATTCTCAAATCATGTTTCAAATCAGCAACGCCCAATTAAATCGCGATCGCCTGTTTTGATGTATCTAGCTTCAGCAAGATATATAGTCATTTCGCGCCAAAAGTATTAATTAAATTGAATAGCTTATGTAAAGCGCGATCGCTATTCAAAGTTTTCATTTGACTGATATACTTTTCTCGATTAGTAAATACGGTATTAATTAAATCTAATAGACAGTCTGTAGTTAAGTTTTCCTCTAAAATCATTTCGGCAAAGCCTTGTCTTTGAAAAATACGAGCGTTTTCAATTTGGTCGCCGCGACTAGATTTTTTTGGTAGTGGAATTAAAATCATTGGTTTTTTTAAAGCCAAAAACTCAAAAATAAAATTAGACCCAGCACGGGAAATTGCCAGATTGCACAAAGAAATTAAGTCTGGAAGCTCGTCTGAGACATATTCAACTTGTTTATAGCCTGTGGGTTTTACGTCTGGTTCTAAATTACCTTTGCCACAAATATGTATGATTTGAAATTTAGTTAATAATGTATCCAACGAAGAACGGATTATTTTATTGATAGACCAAGAACCAAGACTGCCGCCTACAACTAAAATTACTGGTTTGTCAGAGTAAAATTGGCAATAATTGCGTCCTTTTTGAGTATTGCCCTGTTGAAGTTTTGGACGAACTATCGCCCCGATAAATTCCCCTTTTTTTGAGGGTAAATACTGCAAAGTATCGGGAAATGTCGTACAAATTTTCTGTGCGAAATTCATGTTGATACGATTTGCTAATCCAGGTGTTAAGTCAGACTCGTGAGTAATAATAGGAACGTTATTTAATTTGCTACCAATAACGACGGGGACGGAAACAAAACCCCCCTTGGAAAAAACTAGATCGGGTTTTATTTTGCGAACGATTTTATACGCTTCTAATATTCCTTTGAGTATCCGAAAAATATCGGTAAAATTTTTTAAATCAAAATATCGTCGCAATTTTCCTGTAGAGATTCCGTAGTAAGTGACTTCAGGAACATCCGAGATTAATTCTTTTTCAATGCCGTCAAAAGAGCCAAGATAAGTAATTGTCCACCCTGCTTTAGTTAACAAAGGGATTAAGGCTAAATTTACCGTAATATGTCCGGCAGAACCTCCACCTGTTAGCAAAATCTTGTTCAAAAGCGATCGCCTCAACGTCTTATTTTTAAATGAACATGATACTTGATTTATCTAAAAATTTAATGTTTGATGTTTAATGATAAACGAATTATAGTTGCCATTGAAAGAAATTCACCACATTACCCATGATGCGATGCTTGATTAACGATCGCTGTTGCCATTCTTGATAAGTTACTATTTCGCTTTTGGCAAAACCCTTAATAAAGGTATCTTTAATTCCCTCTACTAATTTGGTTTGTGCGCTGCATATATCTAATTCTTCGTTATGACAAAAACTACGAGGATCGAAATTAGCACTTCCTGTCGTTGCCCAGCGATCGTCAATGAGTAATAATTTGGCATGGGTCATACTGGGCTGATATTCATATATTTCTACACCACCTTTTAGTAATCTGCCATAGTGTTCGTAGGAAGCATAGTAAACAGGCTTTTTATCACTGCGCTTGCTGGTGGTTAAGATTCGCACATCCAAACCATCTCTTTTTGCCGCTACCAATAAATCAATGGAATTATCATCAGGAAGAAAATAAGGACTGGCTAACCAGATCCGCTTGCGGGCAGAGATAATACTATTGTATTTAAAAGACCTGATCGGAGAAAAGCGAATTGCAGGGTTAGCCCCAGGAATAACTAACATCAAGTGACCTTCAGAATCCCTTTGACTAGTTTCAATCTCCTCTCGGGATAAATCTGCCAATCCATCCCCAAAAGTCCAATGTTGGGAGAATACTCCCGCCAAGATCCTAATAATGTTTCCTTGCAACCGCATTTCAACATCTAGCCAAGGTTGGGTATCGTCTGATTTTTCCTTTCCATCCCAAAGATCGGAAATTCCTGCCCCACCAACTAAAGCAAATTGACTATCAATGATCAATAATTTGCGGTGGGTGCGCCCTGCATAATCTAGAGGTGCTTTCCAATTGAAAGAGTTAAAAAATGAGATGGCTACCCCGCATCGTTTCAAACGTTCCCAATACTTTTTGGAGATATCTTTCGTGCCATAACTATCGACAATTAAGCGTACCTTCACCCCTTCGCTAGCTTTACGAGCGATCGCCGCTGCAAAATCATCCGCTCGCTTCCCTGGGGTCATAAAAAAGGTTTCAAAATCAATTGTCTGCTGAGCTTTACTAATAGCATCTAAGCGAGCTTGTTGAATATCATCTGCTTGATTCCAAAAATCGGTTACTATTCCTTCAGTGATAAAAGAATTGGTAATACTGGCTAGAGTTAATGCAAAGTTTTCATCATCTGGATGGGGAGAATTTTTTACTCGATACTTAAGGCGATCGCGAAATGCCCCTTTAAAGTAAAAGCCAATAAAAATAATTAGGCTAAGTACTAAAAAAGCCATAAATAGCCACCAGAAAACCGATTGTACTATCGCCCACATATTAAACAGAAATTATTATATATCTGCCATTAGATACGATTTGACCTTCTCAAGACATCTACCTGGAGCAATATATCTAAAACTTTAATCCCCATAGACACTGATTCGGCAATGTCGCTATTTACGATCCATCATCAACAGGTGTGGCACGATGAAAGTGAGTATAGTCTACATATTGATGTCCTTGGGGAGCTTGCTGAATAATATTGGCAAAGCGGTGTGACCATAATATGTCCTCTGCACTATAGCTATAGGGTGCATGGAGAGATTGACAGACAGTTTCGTCAATACCGCTAAAAGAAACCACCAACATCGCTCTCGTTTTAGCTAAGGATTCTGGAGTTGCCTGCCACAGGGGACTATGCTCATTGATGGGGTGCATTACAGTCCAGCTTAGGGTAAATCGGGGAGTGCGATCGCGTAATAAATCCAAGAGGTAAAATCGACGCATGTATTCTCCTTCTCGGCTAATTTCATCCCGCATGAGATAGACCTTGATCTGGGCTTCGATAATTTGATTATGACGCTGGTTTGCTGCCCTCAACATCAAGGTAGGAATGCCGTTATGTTCGGATATAGTTGCAATCTGACTAAAAATCACCTTGGCTGTGGGTTGGGAAAACCGCGTAAAAGCCAATCCCGTAATTAAAGCAATCCCCACAATACCCACTAAAGCTTCAATCGTTACTAAAATATCTGCATAGTTTGTGGTGGGATACATTGAGCCGTAGCCAATGGAGGTCAAAGTATGCACGCTAAAGAAAAATGCGTCTTCAAAAGAGCCAGGCGTGGCATTGGCAATGCAGTCTCCACCGAGTAAATACCCCCAAGCGAATAAGGCATTAATTGCCAGATAAAATAGAATTGTTAATAATAAAAAGCCCCACCAGGGAACAGTTAACAATAAATAATAAGGTTCTTGCCAATAGTTATGCCAAGCATCAGCCCCAGGAATTTCAAAGCGACCATTGCGAAAATTAATCCTAAATTGGTTGGGTTTGTTCTTGGCGGTTAACAAAGCTCTGCGTCTAGGATTAAGAGGAGGTAGCATTGGATACTAGATAATTAAGCAACTTTCTTAGATTATCAATTGTCCCTGGCTAATTATCAATCGTTGCTTTGGATCTTAAGGTGAAAAAGGTAATTTCAGGAGCGCAGTTAATTCTGATCGGAGCATCGCTAAAACCAATACCGCGATTAATATACATCCGATTGCCCGCCCTGCCATAATCCTCCTCTACCCATTCATCAGTTAGCACTTTATCTTCCTTAGCAAATGATAGCCACGACCACTGTGGCATATAGGGTAGGTGAATTTATCCGCCGTGAGTATGACCTGCGATCGCAAATGGGGCAATATTAGCGGGAAATTCGATCAAGGAGTCGGGATTGTGCATCATTACTATCCTGAGGCTATTATCAGGTATCTGACTCAAAGCAAGATCAACTTGATCGTCATTTGCCCAATGAGAATCTATTCCTACTACATACAAATCGAATTCTTGATTTTGTAAAGGTATTTGAACTGCTTGATTGTTTAATACTTCGATTTCTATATTCTCTAAGCCTTACTCTAGCTGTGCTGCCAGCTGTATCATTTAACTTAAGGTTGATATGACCCTTAAATTTACGAATCGTGGTTATAGACTTACTAAATAAGCTTCAGTTGAAGAGTACCAGTGCTTTCGCCAGAGCTTCTTCAATCACTTCAGCAATAGCTTTTTCCACAAATTTTACTTACGGCACATCGTCGTAGATCCCCCAGGAATGTTACTCAACTGTTTTGTCAGTGCTGCTAATCTAGCAGATATAAAAGGAGCGAAAGTTGTATTAGCTTCTGTACTTGAGGATCTGGTCAGAATTGAAACCATTCTTGCCGATAGCTCGTACAAAGGATCAATAGCAGAAGTGTTATCTCAAGCTCATCACTGCGTACTAAAAGTAACCGAAAAATTAGGAGATGGATTTATGGTTGCGCCTTGGCGGTGGGTAGTTGAAAGAACTTTCTCCTGGATGGATAAATCCCGTCGCTTGTGTCGTGACTATGAGGTACTACCTGAAAATCACGAAGCTGTAGTTTATATTGTGATGATTCGGCTTATGTTGAGACGACTGACTGACAATAGGCGAAAAAGAAAGACTTAATTCCCGTATTAATCTATGTTTACGAACACACTCTTACTGAATATATAGAGGCAGGAGACTTAGAAGCTCTAAAAGTTTGTTAGATTCAATTCGGCAGTGTCGTTACATTGGATTGGCGAAACTCGTCCACAACATATTCTGACTGCAGCAGCGATCAATTTAAATAGAATCCATGCTTGGCTCGAAGAAGTTCCTCTAGCTCAAACCTGAGTGTTCTGTTTTGAATTCGCCAACAGTATCCGTATCACGGCTCTCCCTACCCTAATATGTTATATAATATGTTAGAGAGCAATTAAAGAAAACCAATGCAAACATCAGTTTATCTGCCTGACGAGGTTGCCCAGAGACTTGAGAATTTCGTTGGAAGAGTTAATCACAGTCGCAACAAGATTATAGTTGAGGCAATAGAAGAATATTTAGACAAGCAGGAACAGAAGAGAGAGTGGAGTCCTGAAATTCAGTTGTGGTTTTCTCAACCTGAAGTAAAAGAGGAACTTGACTTACATCGAGAAGATCATGATTGGGGAGATTTTACCTTTGAAGAGTAGGCAGTATTTGTTGGATACAACAACTATTAGTGACATCTTACGGAGAAACCCTTTGGTACTAAATCAGATGAGAAAAGTTAGTCCAACCGAAGTTTGCATCTCTAGTGTGAGTCAGTATGAAATTGAATACGGATTCATCAAGAGTCCTAATAGTCGCAAGAGGTTTGAAGAAGATTTAAAAAGACTATACCAAGAGATAGGTTGTATCCCGTTGACAACTGAAATAGCTACGATTGCTGCGACTGTAGCCAGCCAGTTAAAGGAAAAAGGCAAACCTATTGGACTACCAGATGTGTTGATAGCTGCTACGGGTTTAGCAGAAAATTTGGTAGTTGTAACCAGCAACACCAAACACTTTGAGAGAATTAAAAGTATCGAGTTGGTAGACTGGAGAAAGTAATTATTGGCGCTACTTAAAATCCAGGCAAACTTAGGTAAAGGAGAGTGAAAAAAAGTGCAGAAGATAGCTTAAAACGAGCTTATACCAGAAACTAACCCACCAGTCGTATATCAATTATAAATAGTATTACTCGGTATTAGTCCGATGATTTGGCGACGGATAAAAGTGAGTAGTGACAGCACCATTGTCGATCTGCACTATATCATCCAAATCGCGATGGGCTAGAAAGAGGAACATCCTCAGTTCTGACCATAACTAATAAGTCTTTGAAATATTTCTTGATTCCGTAAATTTAAAATTTAATTGGGAAAGATTGTTTCAGGTGGTTTGCTGACTTAAAAATTTAACCACCTCTTGATTAAAGGACTCAGGATTAACTAAAAACACCCAATGATTGCCCTCGACCTGTTTGATCGACAAATTGGGCAAGTAACGGTGAAATGGTTTTAATTGCCATTGAGTCCGATTAAGTCCCTTAGTCGGCTGGATAAATAAACTGGGAATGGGCAAGGATTTGGTCAATCCAGACTGCTGCATCACATCAGTAAAGATCTGATTGCGTGCGGCAATAGTAAATTTACTACCCCAAGTGCCATCTGGCTTTGGTTCGATGCTGTCGTGAAATACCTGCTGTTGCAGAGGAGTCCATTGACGATATTGCTTGAGATTTTGCGCTAATTTTATGGCTGCATCTTTGCTGGGAAAAGGACCCATTCCCTTAAGAAATGGTAATACTTGATATAGCAGCGGAAAGGTAATTTTAAGCCAACTGGGTAGTCGATTGACATAAAAGGGATCGATTAGAATTAGGCTAGAAAACTGTTGCGGATTTAAAGTTGCCCAAATAGCAGCCAGCTTGCCGCCCCAAGAATGCCCTAAAATATGAGCTTGATTCCAGCCCAGATGCGCCATCAAAGCTGATAAATCTACAATAATATCGGTTGAGCTATAGCCAGTTTCAGGCTTGCTACTTGCTCCATGCCCTCGTAAGTCGGGAGCAACTATATGATATTCCCCATCATCTTGTGCAGCTAGATAATCCCCAAGACTAGTCCACACCACGGCACAATCTGCCAAGCCATGAAGTAACAACAGGTTTTGTTTAGTCTGACTAGAATTACTAGCACTTGCTGATTGGGATCTTGCTGCTGCTGGCACCCATTCTAAGTATGAAATCTCGATATTTCCCTGTCGCAAGGAGTGTCGCTGGGCAATGTTTGCAGTCATGCTAAAATCGCAAATTTCTACTGGCAGAGCTTTAGCTTTAAAACGAAAAACTTTATATCTCACCAATATTTAGAACTGCTGTAGTTGGATTTGACTTAAATGCTGCCAACTCTAAAAGGTTCCCAGTAAAACTAACAACGTGAAAGAACAAACAATAATTAAGCCGACTCCGACAATTGCTAACCAAGGTTCACGATTAATTTTATCCAAATATTGATTGACTTTTTCGTCCTGAGGTTCTGGATGCCAAATCATTGGTTTCATAACTATAACCTCCTAATTTTCAACAATATCTCTGGTGATATACTGCTGTTGCCAAATTACAATCTAAAGGAAATCTTAAGACAAACTAATACAGAAATTTATATTGCTCAAAAACAGTAACACTCAAGCCATAATAACTAAGAGGTTTTCTCTGATTTGAATCACAATATGGAGATTTACTATCTTGACCACTAGCAAACTACTCCCTAATTTTCAGTTGAGAAAATATTAGCTTTTTGTTTGAGTGAAACTGTTTCTTGATAACGAGACAGATATTAAATAAAACAGATTATCTTCCTCCTTTTGAATGTGGATCAACCTGTAATCTCTGTCAGGAGAAGCTCTATAAGCTCCTATTAATAAGATAGCATCTACAGTTATCTAGACAAATAAATGCAACATAAGTTAACCAAAAAACGATAAATCAAGCTGCAAAATACTTAAATTAAAACTAGCGACGGTAGGTAATACTTAGTCTGAGATCAAGTTGTTGATAAATCTCACAATTTAATTCTTTCTATGCTTACTATATGAAATATAAAAATGATCTAGGTTGCGAGAATCATTTCATTCTTGCTATTCGTTACTGCTACTTGATTCTATAGCTCAATATTTTTATCAAACGTCTAAGTATTTCAGATTTGATATTTTTTATGTCTGGAGTAGATATAGTAATTCTTAAAGCCATGAAGTACTATATTTTTTCCTTTAAACCTTTCCTTTTTCCCATACAAAACCGAGGTTGTACTTCACCAATATAAAAAACACTATAGTCCCTGCCTTGTAATTTCATGACTGAACTTTTAACGAGAAAATCTTCACGAGATCCTCAAAATTCCAAGCTAGAATAGGTTTAATGTACTGTTGTCTAGAGCAAATCCTGATGTAGAATCGTATCTCACCAAAAGAAGCAACACTAGTGACATACCAGGAACAATGACTCTAATCAATAACTATACCAAGCTGGTAGGAATAACAGGAATAACAATGGTAAAAGTCGTTCCAACTTCTAACTCGCTAGTTACTGAAATTTGACCACGATGAAGTTCGACATACTCTTTAACGATCGCCAGACCCAAACCTGTTCCCTGATATCCCTCTGAGTTGCTAGCGCGATAAAAAGCATCAAATAGATAGGGAAGATCTTCCGCAGGAATCCCGATGCCGCGATCGCTAATTTTGATGATTATTTCTGATGGCGAATCAGATACTGTAAAGTTGATTGCAGTATCTTGAGGAGAATATTTACTAGCATTGGTAAGTAAATTGGTTAGAATGTGATGCAGTAATTTAAGATCCAAGTAAAATTCTGTTGTTTCTCCTTCATAGACAAAGTTGATTTGCTGCTCGCGATTAAAAGTCATTTGTATCTCACCAATCAGACCGCGACAAAAATTTTCTAAGTCCAGCAATACTGGGGTAAATTGAAGTTTGCCCATCTCTTGGCGGCTGATGGTTAACACATCATCAAGAAGTTCGGTCATTTTATCGACGTTGCGCTGCAATCCTGCTAAAACCGCTGCTTTCTTTTCGGGTGCAAGCTGATCGCCGTAGGTCTTGAGGATTTGTGCCATCCCTGAAATACTATTAAGAGGATTGCGAAATTCGTGAGACACCGTAGACACAAAGCGAGATTTGAGTTGACTGAGTTCTTTTTCCTGAGATAAAGCTCCCTGTAGTTTATCCTGAGCCTTTTTAAGAGCCAAAGAATCAGAGCGCGATCGCAACAACATTCTTAATCTAGTTTGCAGTTCAATTTTTTGGATTGGAAGATACACTAGTTCGTCAATTAATTGCTCTAAATGATCTGTAGAAAAACCAACATCTTGTAAGGTAGTTAAAAAGACAAAGGGTAAAAATGTGGGGATGGCTTGCTCTCGTCGTGCCAACATTTGCTCTCTTAGTTGATGGACCGCCCCAAAGTCAATAAAGCAGAGGTCAAAATCCTGAGTTAACATTTGCTTGCCTGTAGCTACAAAATCAACCTCCGCAGATGGTGACAATACTTGATAGTGTTCTTGTAGCCATTGTGCTAATAAATGACGGTTTTTATGATGCTTGATCATTAAGAGAATGCGCTTCATGCCGGCTTTTTCAAGAGACTATTAAGTTAGTGATAACAAATTATTGATTATAAAAGGCTTAACAAAAATACTGCTTGCAGAGTGAGTCAAGGGGGTAGGAGAAAAAGATAAATATGCAATCTAACTGAATAACAGCTGATTAACTTTAATGCCGATTATTAGCGTCGATTTTGGCAGTAATCTAAATCAGTAATTGCTTGAGTATAGTAACTGTTTAACCATTGATGGAATACCTTCTTAGAGGTGCGATCGCGAATAAAAGTATTAATTGTCTTACGCCAATGAGGATCATCCGCAGGTAAAATTAACCCATAATAATCGCAAGTTAGAGGCTGTTCAGGAATAGTTTGATAGTTTTTTGGATTTAAATTCTGATGGTTTAATTGCCCCGTTAGTAGCACAGTATCGCTAACGAAAGCATCAATCTCACCGTTATTAATCTCCTTGGCCCCTATATTTCTTCTATTTTTGCTCTCATAAGTTACGATTTCGGCATCGGGATATTCTTGTGCTAAAAACTGTTGGGAAGTAGTAGCCTCTAGAACACCAAGCTTAATTCCCTTAAGAGAACTATTAAAATCAATCAGAGGAGTATTAAGACCCCTAACCAAGAACCGAGTGCCACTACTAAAGAAAGGATCAGAGAAGACCACTTCTTGCCGATTGTCAACAATTGAATTGGGACCACATTCTAAATGGGCTTTTGCTTGTTCGATCAGTTTAAATCGATTGTTAAGAGAAGAAGCTCTTTTAACCACTTTAATCGGATTAACCGTAGCTAATTCTAGCTCTAGGCGATCGCCTAAGGCATGAGCTAAGTCGTCGCAATAACCAACCCAATCCTGCTCCTGGTTAATATAGCCGAAGGGTGCTGCATCAGTTCTCAGAGCAACTTTAAGAACTCCTGTTCGTTTGATTTCGGCGATGACAGGACTATTTTCTGGAGGTTCTTCCCTTATTAATGGTTGAGAAATGGGAGCTACCGGCGGGATTTTGCCATAGGCTAATGCTAACTGTTCTGAAGTTAAGGATTGAATCAAATGTAAAGGTAATTCAGGATGACTAATTTGTGCTGCATATCCTGCGGTTAAATATGACTGATATTGATGGCGATCGCGGGTATGAGCTTCTAAAAAAGCCAAGCTTAAAGTTTTAAGATAGCCTCTGCCCAAGTTAACCTGAGTTTTTTTTGCATCTGGGGCATGAGGATCAATTTCTGCCATGTTTTCCTTGCTCAGAGTAGAAAAATGACTACCATTAACAACTGTTGCTAGATACTTATGAGCCGTAGTTAGCCATAAGAAGGGATGTGCTTGCTCCTGAATAAAGGGTGCAATATAGTCTGCTGAACCACCCAAGATAAAAGTGGGAATACTGATTTGTTGTAAGCTTTCAACCCCCAGAATTGAGCTGGTGACTGGATTGAGAGCCATTACCGCTTTGATTCTCGTATCCTGGAGATTATATTTTCCTGGGGGTAAATTATTGGCGCGACACTGTAAGATCAGCGAAACATTATGAGTCAAACGATCCTGTGAGCAAATATGATTAATTCTGGCTAGATTAATAGGGGCACCAGCAGCGATTAAAGCAGTTGTCCCCCCCAGAGAATGACCGATAACCCCAATTTGTGACCAGTTAATTCGCTGCTTAAAATCGGGATGTTGTTCTAGACGATCTAGCAGATGAGTTATGTCTCGCGGACGGCTATAAAATTCGATGGGACTAAAATCCACCCCAACTTCTCCCTCCAGATAAGCATCTTTATAGCGACTACTGCTACCGAGATGTTCGGGAAGAGCCACCACAAAACCATGAGAAGCAAGATGCTCTGCTAGATAATCATAATCGGCGGGTTTTGAACCCAAGCCATGAGTAATAATAGCTAATGGGGCGGCACTAGCTAGTCCTTGGGGCAGATAAATATCAGCATTAAGCTCATAGTTTCCCAAAAATCCTTGAGGCGTTTGACGTAAATCATCAATTGCCAAAGTTAGGTTTTTTTTGGTTACTTGATACGCACCTGGTTGTTCTAAAGCTGGAATCTGTTTCAGGTTGGTGGCAGATTGAGTCTTGGTTTCGGTTGTTGCTTGCTGGGCGATCGCTTCAATGGTAGTGTCTCGGTAACGCAAAAAGCTTTTTACTTCTTTGACTAGGGAGAAAATCAAATTGGTATTAAGCTGCATTTCTCCTGTGGGGAAGTGACGCAGAAAATTAATGGCGGTTAAACCATCTGGTTCAGCTGCGGCTAGAATTAGAGCTGAGCGAATTGCATAAAGTCCGTTTCTTTCGGGATGGGTGTAGATAATCTTTCCTATTCGCAGCAGAAAGTCCTCTCCCATAGGCATGTTGGTTAGGCGATAGATCGTTATCGGATCGACCGCAAAATTAGTTTGTAAAATCCGACGGAAATTTTGTAGCGTCTCTTGATCTAAATGTTTGGCATAATAGGCAAATTCTGGAGTAATTCTACCTTCTTGAGCAAAAGTTTCCAACGAATCCATCGATAAATGAAATTCTCCCCAAACTGGTAGGTAAAAACTGATTCTCTCGGCTGCGTTTACTGGTAAAGGTTTCAAACTAGTTACCGTGGCTAAGCTGACGATCCCGATACCTAAAGCTAACTCAGTAATCACTAAAAAAAGTTGGCGTATTTTCATTTTGCAAGGATCTCTTAATTTTAAAATTAGATCGTGCGTCAATGATTAACCTGAGCGGATACTGACGAACGTAATGCCCTATTTGAATGTGCCAGAGCATCATTAATCAAGAATGAGAAGCAGAAGCTCATAATTGCCGTTTGAGTACTTCAACTTCTGGATCAGGCTGATTAGTCTGGTTTAAAGGATTGGTTGGCTGCTGATGGCAATCTGATAAATATCTGCGCTTTTGATCATTGACCACCGTGTCAACCATACCTACATAAAAAATCGCTAAGATGATTAATATAACTATTTTCTTGAGGAGCATAATTAAGAATTATTTTTACTTGATTGGACAGTTACACAAAAGGTAATTTAGAGGCAATTTAGGAGCGCCATGCCACCATCAAAGAGTAGCGATCGCTTTCTTCGCCTTTTGCCGTCTGACTGTCAGAAAAAGTAACAAAAGCACCTATATCTGCTCCTGTTATCTTTGCCAGCTGGTAAATAAAGTTCTGAAATATTGATTCAACTACCACTAAACAGCCATAGATCAGAATTTCAGATGTGGTTGACAGAGCATTTCGCCACTGTTGTAAATCATTCACATATGCTTCGAGGGTATCAATATCTAGCTGCGTTGAACCTATTTTCAAACTACCTTCTTTGCCTGTTACAGAAGCAATTATTTGCAGACTTTTAATATTTTGACGTGCTGCCAGAATTTCGGTAATTTGTTCAATCCCATCTCTGGTGGAATCGATTACAATTAATTCGGTTCCTTGAACTATCCCGCTCACATAATTTTTGGTGTTTTCAATAACTTCGGCATCAATAAATGTAATTGTTCGATGCTTTTTTAGGTAACTATTACCTCTGTAATTTATAGCTTTGTTCATATTTTTCATTGCCAAATTAATTATTATCGCTGTCTTGTGGCGTTGTTTAATCTATCAATTACTTATTTTTGTTCTCTTAATTGCTAAATTTTCTGTTGCTCAGCTTCTTGCTCAAGTTGGCATAAAACATTTTGTTTGATTTCAGAGTTCTCCCTCACTCCCTCGATCATTAAGTTGATAAAATCTAGAATTAAAAAAACTATCAACAGGTAAAAGCTGGCTTCAAGTACTAGCCAAACCATTCTATTTTTGGACATATATTTAACCTCTTTTTTTTAATCAGATATTCTCAGGAAGAGAGCATTAATAATTTCTAAGCTATTGAGAAATGGCTAACCATAATTCCTGCTCAAGATTAGCCAAATCAATGCCAAAGCTCGATTGCAAGATATGGCTTGCCACTCCACCTCCTGACTCCTCAGCTTCCTGCAAAATTCCCAATAGTAAATGTCCAGCATCGATACGAGTTTGACCCAACTGTTGAGACTGTCCCCGAGCAAGCTCAATCACTCTTCTGACTCTAGGAACAAAAGGAATTTTTTCTGGCAGAGGGATTTCTCCTAAGGTTCGTGAGCCAAGTAATTGCACGATCCGCTCCTCTACTGCCCCAAAAGTTACCCCTGCAGTGATTAAAATCTGTGAAGCGACGCCAGTGTTTTCTGCCAAGAACCCGAGAAGCAGTCCTTCAGTACCAAAAAAGTTATAGTTCAAATTTCTAACTGCATCCAATCCCAGCCGAATTACTTGGATAGCATCAGCTGTATAATTTTCATCTGAGATAACGATCTCTATATCTTCGGCAATGCTCAGAAACGAAACTGCTTTGATAATGAATTCAAAGGTTTCAAGATCCATCGCCCCCCAATTTGTTGCATCTGTTCCCTCTTGCTGATACATTTTGATTAGGGCTTGATAGATTCCTTCGTCGCCGCCAATCATAGACTTCATGCTCCACTGCCAAAGTCTAGCTATTTCTTGGACTGAGGGACTATTAAAATCCGCGCCTCTGCTCATCTCTAGCCGAGTCTTCATGATTAACTCTTGCCATTCAGACTCAACTTCCCGAAATCTCGCTTCAAGAACTTCTTGTTGTTCTGATGTAAAGTATTGTTCCGACATGGTAATCGTCTCCATTGCTTCAATGAGATTTTCAATCGTGACTGATTGATTTGTTTTTAGTTCTCTGGTAATCGTCTCTAAGCGCTGGAGCAAGGTGTGGGATAAACCGATCTGCTCTTTGACTCTTGCTCGATGCAAATCGATCGTCTTCTGAAGTGAGAACTCGGGATTTTCTAGACACTCACCAATTTCCTGGAGCGAAAATTTTAATTGTCGTAGCGACAAGATTTGCTGTAAGCGGATGATATCTTGGTCACTATAGAGTCGGTATCCTACTTCAGTTCGATGAGAAGGTGAGAGTAAGTCGATTTCGTCGTAATATCGCAACGTCCGAATTGAAAGTCCAGTTTTTCTGGCTAGTTCACCAATCTTCATCAGGTTAGACATTTTTGCCTCTGCTCCTAGTTACCAGAGAATTGTGGTTGACCAATTAATCCTAAAACCTGACGCTACGGGAGAGTCAAGGAAAGTTGTTTCTCAGAGTTGTAATACAACCAACAGCTTCTTTTTGACCAGAGAATAGTTCCTTGTTGTTCAAATTTTCCGATCAGGCGAGAGACGGTAACTCTTGTCGAATCAATTGTTTCTGAAATATCTTGATGTATTAATGAGTGGCGAATATAGCAGCCATTCTGATTGGATTCTCCAAATCTATCAGCTAGCCAAGTCAAAAATTGTTTGAAACGATCTTCCATTAATCCATGACGAATCCTTAATAGTGCTTGACTTTGATGCACGTGAGATAGCAAGACTTGGTTTAACAGCCAGCAGTCATCTGTGGAAACCCGATGTATTTGAACATCACTCAGACATTCAAGTTGATAGGAATCAATCTCAGCGAAAGGATAGCCTACAATATCACCATTACTCCACAATCCCAGAGTAGTTACTGAGCCATCTTGGTGTACCGTAATGGCACGAACCATACCCGAATCGATTTGCCAGAGAAGATTCTGAATTATGGGTATGTATTCTCGACGCTTAAAAGTTTGCCAGTTTGATCTAGTGGGAGTTTTTGTTTGGGAATAGATAAGATACATAAGCAATGATAAATGACATTGAACAGTGCCCGAATCAAGATCTGTGGGAGAAATCAGAAAATTGAGCGCAAATTCGGCACAAATTATCCGACCCTATTCGCTGGCAAAAGACACCAAAACTCTCATTCAATTTGCGGTTAGCTTTAAAGTAAAGCAAGATCGGTTTTAAAAGAGCTTCTAAGTTGTCAAGGCTTAGTTTTTGCACATATGGTTGTGCTAATTTTGTGCCATCGACCGTTCCCCCCAGCCAAACTTGATAAGTTCCTGGGGCAATCCCCACCAAGCCCACCTCTGCTAGGTAAGGACGAACGCAACCATTAGGACAACCAGTCATACGAATGACTAACTGTTCGTTAGCCATATTGAGCTGGGACAGTAATCTGTTAATTCTGGCTAATACTTCGGGGAAGATTCTCTCAGATTCGGTAATTGCCAAACCACATGTAGGTAGAGATGGACAAGCCATGCCATAGCGATTCAAATTATTGAGCTGATGAGGATCGATGACAATTCCCTGAATTTTGAGAATTATTTCAATTAATTCTGTTTGTGATCGCTCAATATCACAGATAATAAGATTATGGTTGGGTGTTAAGCGCATCGGTAACTTAAACTCCTCGACAATTTTTCTCAAGGCAGTTTTGAGCTGGTGCTGCTCTGTATTTTGAATTCGTCCATTTTCGAGCAAGATCCCCAGAAAAAGTTTGCCATCTCCCTGCTCATGCCAACCTAAATAGTCGTGATACTTCCACTCTGGTAGTTCTCGAAATGGTTGCAAAGCTTTGCCAAAATAAGATTCGACCTTGGTTTTAAATCTCTCGATTCCCCAATCATGAATCAGGTATTTCATTCGCGCCTGAAGACGATTCGAGCGATCGCCATAGTCTCTTTGAATTGCCCCAATCGCCATTAGCAGTTGATAAAGATCCTCCTTATCGACATAGCCCAAAGGATCGGATAAACGTGCAAAGGTTTGTTCTTTGTTATGGGTGCGACCCATGCCGCCTCCAGTCAAGACATTGAACCCCTCCAGTTCACCATCCTGATTGGTAATTACCACCAGACTAAGATCGTGGGTATAAACATCAACTGAATTATCTCCAGGGACAGTGACGCAACACTTGAATTTCCTGGGTAAATAGCTAGAACCATAAAACGGTTCGACACTCTCCGTAAAAATTGCTGTCTGGAGTTCTTGTCGCGCAATTTGTTGTTCAGGAGTTTCCGCAGCACTAATAACCTGCTCGCCATCGAGCCAAATTTCATAGTAGGCAGTGGTTTGGGGGGTAAACAGATTAGCTACCTTATTGGCATATTCCCTGGCGTAATCATATTCAGGGGAATGCTTAAAAGGAGCCGCTGGTGCCATGACATTACGGTTGAGGTCGCCACAAGCACCAAGAGTGGATCCCAAATTATTAACAATGTCAGCAATAACTGTTTTCAGATTTTGCTTAAGAATGCCGTGCATTTGTAATGCTTGACGACTGGTAACTCGCAACGTTTGATTGCCATATGTTTCTGATAAACGATCTAAAGCCAGATAAAACTCAGGTGAAACAAATCCTCCTGGAGTTCGAGTCCGCAACATCATTTGATAATCTTTGGCTCGTCCTTTGGCACGATGATCTCGGTTATCTTGTTGATAGGAACCGTGAAATTTGAGTATTTGTAAAGCAGCTTCGCTAAAGTAGTTGGTATCTAGTAGAAGCTCCGTTGCTAAAGGTTCCCGTAAAAAATTACTATTAGCTTTGATTTGTTCAATTTTTGACGGCTTGTTGTTGGTTGACTTGGAAGAAGTATCCATATTTTTCTTACCGATAACAGGCAGCTTGAATTGTCTTCAAGGTTGTTAGCTAGCTAACTTTTTTAGCTTATCCAAACCGAGAAATCGATGTAACTCTGCATTCTGTCAGTATTGTGAAATATATTTTAAATATGATTTCAGATAAATATCATATCGACTACAACTCAGCTAGTTCGGGGTTTTGAGGAGTAAAACTAAGAACAGAAAGGGCGCAATATAAGCGTTGCACCTATCGATTTTGCCAGGTACAACCTGCTAAATTGAGCAATCTTGATCCCATTACTCAAGGTACCTATCGATTTTGCCAGGTACAATGTCTGGTTTTATCGTTAGTTTACGGGGGGGTGATTTGGATTATAAGATTAATTCAGATGTAATGCGATCGAGGAAAACACTGATGATGATCGAACCGCACAACAAAATTGATTTTAATTCAAATACTCGATTAATCTACTTAGTTTTTGGTCTTCCCATAGCTGGTTTAATTTACTGTGGATTAGGGATAGCAGGGATGGCTACTTTTTCCATCGTCAGGGAACACGCTTTAATCTCAGGTACAGTCTTTTTTCTGCTCCCTTTTTCTGTGGCAGCCTCGATCTGGATTAGTGCTTCGGCTCAAGCTTATAGACATTAAGGAAATTAATAGGCTAACTACGATTGGCACCCTAAAACTTGTCTCAATTAAATAAGGAGAAACCCAATTGTGACTAATGAACATCCAAATGTCTCGATTTTGAGACGACTGAATCCCCGTAATCTAACTCAGTCTGCTGACTTGTTTTCTGAAGAATTTACCTGGCATTTCTTTAACCCTAAACTGCCTGATGTTCATGGTGACTATACTGGATTGCTAGGTCTTCAAGGTTTTTTCAAAAAACTTAGTAGGATAACTAGTGGCACTTTTCAGGTCAAACCAATCGCCATAACTGCCATTGGAGATGAATTGGTTGTTACCCACGTTAAAGATCGAATGACGTTGGAAAATCGAGCGATTGAACTTGATGCGGTAGTTGTTTGGCGAATAATTAATGGCAAAATTGCCGAGGCTTGGGACATCCCAGCTATCTATACTGAACAGTTGCAGACATCTTAGTCAAATATCGTCAACTACCTACCCATTGGCCTACCGCATCGTTTTCTCCGTTCTGCAACTAGAACTTCCACTTTTGAACTTAGCACGTTGACAACAATCATCAGCTTGCTTATTTATTTTAACTATGAAATATAAATTCTTAACCGTTGTTTGCCTAACAACAGCATCATTTTTGAGCGGCAAATTTTGCTGGGTGCAGGAGAAAAGTAATCAACAACCAAGAGGAAAGTATTCATGATCAATGAACACCCTAACGTAACTCTGATCAAGCAATTGGAGCCAAACTTCATCGTTAGCCCAGATAATCTTTTTGCCGAAAATTTCGTCTGGCGTTTTTTTAACCCTGAAGCGATGAATCTTTTTGCCGAAGACTTCGTCTGGCATTTTTTTAATCCCCAGCTACCTGATGTTCAGGGTGACTATTCTGGAATAATGGGTTTGCAAACTCTGTTTGAAAAGCTGGAGATATTAACTGGTGGCACTTTTCAGGTTGAACCAATCACTATTACCCCCATCGGAGATGAACTGGTCATTGTCCATGTTAAAGATCGAATGACGTTGACCAGTCGCACAATCGAACTTGATGCCGTGGTTGTCTGGCGAATTGTTGACGCTAGCCTGGTGGAGGCTTGGGATATTCCGTCTGTGTATAAGGAGCAACTACAGACAATCAAGTAATTTTTCTGCTTCATTTGTCATCATCATCATATTCCCTCAGATAGGTGGGAAGAGAGGAGCTTAATTCTAGAAATTCCACATCACGGGATTCTGATCAAGATGAGCAGTTACATGTTTGCCAATGCGATCAATCTCTTGTAAATCCTCGGTAGATAGAGTCACTGAAGCTGCTTGGGCGTTATCTATGACTTGAGATGCATTACGGGCACCAGCGATCGCACTTGTTTGTGGTTGGGCAATTAGCCAGGCTAAAGCCAGTTGCGCCAGGCTACAATTATGCTTCTCAGCCAAGGGACGAAGTTGGGCGACTGCTTGTTGAGCGCGCTGATAGTTTTCTCCCTGAAACAGTTTATTTTTGAGGCGAATATCTCCTGAGGCAAATTGATGATCTAAGCTAAATTTACCCGTAAGTAGTCCTTGAGCTAAGGAAGAGTAAGCCAAAATCGAAATATTGTGTTCAATACAGTAGGGCATGGTGTCACTCTCTACCCCTCGCCAAAAAAGGGAATAAGGCGGTTGGAGACTATCGATTCTGCCATACTTGCTGGCTTCTTCTAATTGAGTACGGTCAAAATTAGAAACTCCAATGGCGCGAATTTTTCCCTGTTCCTTAAGCTTATTTAAGGCACTCATCGTTTCCGAGATCGACACTTCTTCGCTGCCAAAAGCACCAGAAGGCCAATGAATTTGATATAAATCGAGATAATCTGTCTTGAGATTAGTCAAAGAGCGATCGCAGGCTGCGATTACCTGATCGTATTGCAGGTGATCGGCAAATACTTTTGAGGCAATAACTACCTTATCTCTAATATCACTAACTGCCTGAGCAACAATTTTTTCTGAGTAGCCATTTCCATAAACCTCTGCTGTATCGATGGTGGTGATTCCTGCTTCATATGCTTGACGGATGGCTTTTATGGTCTGTTCATCTTCTACTCCAACCCAGCCACCTTTTCCTGCTTGCCATGTCCCCATCAAAATGGGCGTGATTTGAACATCCGATGTCCCTAGCGATCGCGTTTCCATAATTAATATTCTTCTTCGATCAACTCTTAAGAGTATTATGAGCGATTTTGGGCGTTGCTGATTTAAATTATGACCTGAAGGACAAAATAATACTGTTTGCAGCCACTAGCTATCAACATCGTCAAAAGTATATCAATGGAACTAGTTAAGTGATTAGTTCTTGAGATTTTCCCATAAACCAAGCAATAGCTCAACTTATATGAATTACTTAAATGTATGCTACAAATAGAGCGTCTAAAATAAAGTCCCATCCTGTAATAGATGTGATCGTAGATGAAGTAAGGCGAGACAATACTTTCGATAGCTTTTGTCTAAGGCGATCAAGATTATCAAATAGT
>JBCDEP010000058.1:0-33466 GCA_039179675.1 Cyanobacteria bacterium P01_G01_bin.67 | reverse complement strand
CTGTGTCAAATCCCCTGCTGAATTGAGTAAGCTTTGTATAATTATTTTAACGCTGTCCATTGTGCGGTAATCTTTCAACACTTTTACCTTTATCACATGGATAGCTTTTTTCCTCGTTTTTAAAAATTGTCCGAACCATTGATAGGATTAGCTAAAAATAAAAAAATTATCTTTATTACCGCTAGAGGAGATAAATATAGTCAAGGTTCAATTCATCAAGAATGGGATGCACAAGAGCCTTCTTTACGCTACGCCTTTCAATTTATTGGTGTGACCGATCTTCAGTTTATCCATGCAGAAGGATTAGATTTGGGAGAAAAATCGCGGCAGCAAGGACTTGTCGCAGCACGAGCAGAAATTCGGAAATTAGTTTCTAATTGGTAACGATAATGACTAATATTGAAATAATTCGAGAACTTTATCGAACTTTCAAAGATAAAGACTATGAGGCATTTCGTCAGCTTTGCGACCGCGATCTAATTTGGATTCAGAATCAAGGATTTCCTCATGGTTCAACTACTCATGGTGCCAATGAGGTAATAGATAATGTTTTTAAGAGGTTCGATTCAGATTGGCAATCTTGGAGTTTTGAAATTGAAGAATATTTAGATGCTGGTACTTCAGTAATTGTCGTGGGACTTTATCAAGGAGTTCATCGAGTTAGTGAAAAATCATTTCACTCCAGTGCTGTTCATATCTACGATCTCGTAAGGGGGAAAGTTACTAGATTTCGGCAGTTTGCAGACACTAAGGTTATTTGGGATGTGATTCCTTAATCGATAGTCAAATAGTGCGATTGCATAAGCTTTAGTGGCTTATTGTTATAGCTCTACAGGTAGCTCGTTAATGCGACTCCATTCATTCCAAGAACCATCATAATTTTTGACATTGGGATAGCCTAATAAATACTTTAAGATAAACCAAGCATGTCCCGAACGACCGCCCACGGCACAGTAGGGAACAACCAACTTATCAGCAGTAATCTTATGATCGCGGAAAAGTTCTTGTAATTCCGTAAAAGACTTGAAAGTACCATCTTCATTATGAGCTAGTTCGTAATAAAGATTGATTGCTCCAGGAATATGTCCTCCACGTTCATTTTCTGTAGGCGGATTCATCATAAAGATTTCGCCACAATATTCTTCAGGAGCCCGAACATCTAACAAAGTACATTCTTGGTTTGCTAGGGATGTTTTTAAATCTGCCAGAGAAATTCTTAAATTATTATTCGGAGATTTAGCATGATATTCAGTTGGGGTAATCACAGGTTTGTCTTGAGTCAAGGGATAACCATCAATTGTCCATTTAGGACGACCACCATTTAAAATCCTGATATTATTATGCCCGAAAACTTTCAACAGCCAGAAAATACAGCCAGATGTAGCAATATAGTCATTATTCACTGCAACTATAGTTGTGTTGTTAGTGATACCTAAATTTCCTAGTAATTCGGCGATCGCCTTGGGGTCAAAATTAATGTGCAGATCGGATTTAAATGGTGCCATTGCGTTCCAAAAAATTGACCTAGGAATATGACCTTGCTCATAAGATTCTGAACTCAAATCAATTTCAATAATACGAAGATTCGGATCGTTGAGATGCTCTGATAACCATTGAGTATCAACCAAGGTTTCGGGAAAAGCGTATTGAGACATAATATTCAATTGATCTATAAAATTATCTGGTGAAGAGAAAAGTAACTCTAGCAACATTCCTCTTCAATTTGTTCGAGCAAGTTCAAAGCATCTGTGTCTTCATATTCTTCAAACAGAGAAAACACATTATTCATTTGGCTACAGATAAAATGCAGTTCATCTTGTCCAATTGATAAGCCTTCTGGTAATTTGGCTTGAAAATACTCAGACCAGGAACTGTTGAAGGGTGGATTTTCAGTGTATTTTTTAATGTAATCGATCAGGCAACGTGCTTGTCCATCGCAATCAATGTTTTGAAAATTGACATATCGATCTATTTTTGATTCTGTCATGGCATAGTTCTTTTTACTTTGACTAACTATGGCTATGATAAAGATCGGGTTTAACCGTGAATAGTCCTCGAATGGGTACACTTGGTTTAAAAAATGGCACAGGAGTTAAACACCCTATTTATAGCGATCGCCAAAACTCAAAATGAGTTACAACTTCAAGAAACGGTGATGCATCATCTTGGCAAATACTTTACTGCCAAACGCTATCGCCTGTTTTTATTTGATCGTCTTCCCCAAGCAGTTAAGGGCTCATTCTTAGTTCAATTAGCTTTTTCTCTGGACTATAATCCCGTTTTAAGATATTTGGTCGAAAATCATGTACCAGTGCACGAAGGAGTATTGCTAACAACTGAGAAATGGCGCACTATTTGTCCTCGTTTCGATCACGGTCATGTGATGGCAGGTCCGATTGTCAATCATGGAAGCTTAATTGGTGGTTTAGCATTTACTCGCGATTGCTATAGCGACCCTTTCACCAATCAAAATCTTTTGGATTTAAGTGCTTTATGTTTGCACATCTCAACTCAATTCATCAAAATTCAGTCTCAACAAACAAAGTTTGACCAAAATGGTCTGAACCAAATTACAGCTCGTGAATTACAAATTGCCGAATTAGTCGCCCAAGGACTAACAAATAAAGAAATCGGCAAAATTCTTTGGATTACGGAAAATTCCGTCAAGCAAGCTTTAAAAAGGATGTTTCGTAAACTACAAGTTTCTTCTCGTGCCGAAATGATTGCCCAATTGACTAGAGAGCAGAGCAATCTTAATCTGGGGAATAGTACCGTGCGATCGCCAGCCTAATTAAGCTGTTCCCCGTTCCCTAAAAAAGATAGCTTATAAGATACGGAAGTTCATTAGAATAACTATATTTTGAAGTAACATATTGCCGCTGATGGTGTTTAAGCAAAGAAAAGTAGTAGGCATAATGGGTTCAGGACAAGAGCCTTGGCAAGAATTTTCCATTCCCTTAGCTCAATGGATTGCCAGACAAAATTATCACCTGTTAACTGGGGGTGGCTCAGGAGTTATGGCAGCAGCAGCGGCAGCTTTTTGTCAAGTGGAAGGGCGATCGGGAATCTGTATTGGCATCATTCCTACCGAACTAAACGAACAAGAGCATTATATTCCTCTTAATGGATACCCCAATCCTTGGGTTGAACTGAGTATTACCACTCCTCTAACTAGGTTTAATCGCCATAATCCAAATCAAATCGTTCGCAATCATATTTGTATTCTTACCAGCGATGTGATTATTGCCTTACCTGGAGCAGATGGGACGAAAAATGAAGTAAATTTAGCCCTCAACTTCGGCAAACCGATTATCCTTTTTGGTTCAGAAAATGCCATGAATAATTTTCCCGAAACTATAGTTAAAACTACATCCCTAGAACTTGTTAAGAGTTTTGTTCTCAATCATGGTTAAGCCCTAATTAGGAGAAATTAAAATCAAATCTGCATAAAAAAATAGACCGACCGTCTCTAGTAAATGTAAGCAAAACTCACATGCACAATCTTATTATTTACGAGGTTTAAAATAATGAAAAAATCTGCACTAGCTCTCTTAACCACTGAGATTGCTTCTTGAACGGCGTAAATGCGCCAGCGTCCCGAAGGGACTTTGAGGCGTTAGCCTCTGTGTCGCTACAATGGGGGAACCCCCGCAACGCGCTGCATCACTTTCGCTCCTTACTACAATACTTGAGTAGAAACAGATAGCGATCGCAAATTTTGGATTAATAGTATTTATTAATAGAATTTCGATAAAGGGATAGATTCACTTTCTGTCAATATATCTGCGTAGAAAACTCCTTGAAAAGAAATTTTCTATGGCTTTACATACAAAATTTCCGAGCCTAATTTCAAAGCTCTACCAATTGCCAAACCGCAACTACCGTCACGTATATGTATATCTGGAGAACCACAAAGATTAAACTATCTAACCCCACCGATATCTGCTCAGGTGTTAAACAAGACCTAATTCAAGTTAATTTGCTCTGTGACTTGCTGCCAAGAAAACCTTTGTAAATAAGATTTTTCCTCAGAAGTAAAAGCTACCAATAGTTGTGTTTGAGAAACGGCGATCGCTGTAACTTTAGATTTATTAGGCACAGGAAGTTGAAAATGGTGAACCAGATGACTATCCCCATCAACCAGTACCATGCGCCCCTGATCGTTTCCTAGAAGATAACCTTGAGGATAAGAAATGGCTAGAGCTGGAGCAATATCAAGCTCAATCCGCTTGACCCTAAATTTTGCAATATTGATTAGAATTGATGACCCAGGATTATCTATCTCCGTGGTTAAAACTTGCTGGTCAAACTGAGGGTTGTAAATTATCAAATCTAGCTGTGCTTGGACTGTAAAAGTCGCCAGCCAGTTACCACGACGGTTAAAAAGACTGAATTCTGTCTGCTGTTCGCGATCATAATAGATAGCTAAACCACGACGGTTATCCAGCGCAATCAAAGTCTGCCAAGGTTTCAGGTTAATTTGCGATCGCTTGAGCTGGCAGTTGGGAGATTTATAAATTTCAAATACAGGAGTTCGAGATTTCTGGGGTAGATAGGAAACTGCTAGCCAATACCCAAGAGCATTGATACTTGTCACTAAATTAGCGGTGGCAAAGGATGCCACTGGGAGGGAGGTTTTTATAAAGAATCGAAACTCTTTGCTGTTGGTATCTCGCGGGATGTAGTATATGGAAGATTGGGTACCGACCCAGCAGCCTAAAGAATCAACCTGTAGATTACGAATCGGTTGATCCAGTGTGATTGACCATTGATTGACTATTGCTCCTGTCAGACTAGCATCCTGATAAAGTTGAAGTTGGAGCTGATTATCATGTCCGAGATATACTAATTCAGAAGCGATCTCCAGATTGTTTACTCTGGGTGCAGGTATCGCTACGGAGGTAGGAGTAAGATGATTACAATGTAGTTTAAAGGTACTAAAAACTTGAGGGTTATCCTCTGCCTGAAGAATTGTTTGGGCTAACTTTAGGGACTCTAGCATCTCAGCTGCACTACGAAAACGACGCTGAGGCATTTTTTGCAGTGCTTTGGCGATCACTGAACGCAAGAAAAAAGGTACCTGCTGGGGAATTGTAACAGCCTGATTGAGGTGAGCTGCGAGTAATTCTTTGGGCATACCCGAAAAAGGGCGTTCTCCCACGACCAACTCATATAAAATTACCCCCACTGCATATAGATCGCAACTATAGGAATATTGACCGTAAAACTGTTCTGGAGCCATGTATGCTGGAGATCCTGTATCTCCCATTACCCCATGAGGATTAATTTCCTGGTTTAATTTGGCGATGCCAAAATCAGAAATGTGAGCTGTCCAACCGCGATCGCCAACTTTGAGTAAAATGTTCTCAGGCTTGATATCTCGATGAATGATCCCTTTACTATGGGCAAATTTAAGACCCGATAAAATATTAATAATTAGCTTCAAACTTTGCTCAAGACTTAGCTGAGGTGAACATTGCAGGAGGTCGCGTAAAGTTCCCCCTTCGCAATAATCCATGACAATATAACGATTGTTTTGACGATGTTCTAAAGCTCTACAGTTAACAATATTAAAGTGATCGAGGGTAACTAAGAAATTTAATTCTCGTAAAAAGCTGCTGGTAGACAGTTGTTTAGGGTTAAACTCTTTTAAAGCGACTAAGGTGCCGTAGCCACGTTCGATAGCGACAAAAACCTTGCCAAATTGTCCTCTGCCAACCAAATTTAAAATTTTATAGTTAGATTTCTGTCTCACTAAGTTTATGGTTAAATGTTTTTACTTGGTCACATAGAGAGGCAAAGGTTATTATTGGTCGTCGTCAAGTCTAACCAAAAAGATTACTGACAATTACAGGTTCAGAATCTTGCTCTTTGTTGTTTGCAACTTCAGCAGGCTGATTTTGTTGGATTTTTTGGCTGAGATCTCTTGTTTCTCGATATTTATCGAGATTTCCCTTATCAAAATACAGTTGTGATGCACGACGAAGATCGATTACAGCTTTTTGATCCATACTCATTTCGGCATAGAGCAGACCACGATTATGATATGCCTGAGCATGATTGCTATCTAATTCCAAAGTTCTAGTGTAGTCATCGATCGCTCGATGCTTATTACCCAAACGTTGATAGGCAAATCCTCTTTCAAAATAGGATTGAATCGGATTAATCTCAGCTTTGATATTTTGGGTAAAGATATCAATTGCTTTCAACTCTCTCACCAGCTTGCCAGTCTCTTTTTGCTTTTGATCAACAGTTTGTAAGTCTGATTCGAGCTTCTGACTCAAACTATCCAATTTGATAAGTGAAGCCTGAAGTAGCTGCATCTCTTCGGTAGTAGCGCTCAACTCAGCTTTATTTTCTTGCTGTAACCTAGCTAATTCAGTTATGGCAAGGTTTCTTACCTGTCCTAGTTCTTCTTCTAGTTCTGTAAAGTTAGTTTTGTTAGCTTGATAATTCTGACTATATTCAGCTTGCAAGTCACTTATTTTACCCTCACCCATCGCTATCAAGCCAGCGATTTTCTGTTGCTCTTGATCGATCAGATTTTTTAAGCGTTGATGATTAATTAGCGCCAAGCCCGCAGCAGCAGATAAAGGAATCGTTGCCCACAAGAATTGCTTAAAAAATACGCCAGTTATAGAACCACCTATAGAGCCAACAATAGCAGCTTTTTCCGCAATATCTAACCAGTGATGCTGGTTTGTTGTAGATGAAACTTTCATATCTATTCCAGTAAATAAGATTAATGCTTAAAAAATAAGACTAAGATGATATATCCAACGGTTATTCAGCCAAAACTGCCTGATTCAGTTGTAAAACGGGCTGCACTACATCAAATTCTTCAGGGGTTAGAAATTGCTCAATAATTTTTGGCATGAGCGTATGAGTCATAGTCAAAATATGTCTAACTTTGAAGGCTTTAGTAATGGTTTTTTGCCACAGTAGTAGATCTTCTCGTAAGCGATCTAAATCATTGATTAGCATTGCCGCGCAGGCGTTACGCAAAACGATTTTGGTATCTCGCTGATACAAAGGACTAACATCACCAGACTTAGTCTGAAAAATATTTGGCTGCTTGCGGCGCATTTCAGTTTCCAACTGTTCGATAATCTCATCTTCTGCATCCCGAATCTTGCGATAAGCACTTAAGCGCAAATCAACGGTGGGTAGAAAATCTTTGATAAACTTCAATTCTTGAGCCGTGGCATAGCGACCTTCAGCATTTAAACTTAAATCTTCTAACTGTTTTAACATGATCTATATTGCTTCAGTTTGACTTAAAAATTCACTCACTTGAGTTTGAGTGGTTTGCAGTTGAGAAATTACTGAGCGAGTAATTAACTTTCCTTCCTCAACCAAGACCTGTCCCGATAAAGGATGTAGAATATCTTCCTGCGCTCGACGACCAATCAAATCCTCAACATCATCATTACTACTGATATACATCCCCGCAGGTAGCTCAACCACCACCCCTTCGCCAACTACTTTTGCCTGACACGCCAAACGAGAATCCATGCGGCAACTAGTAATTACTCCCAAGGTGCGCTGCTCTCTGCGAGTCATCGGCGAGACACTATCTTCACCATCCGTAACGTAGACATGGCAGGTAGCACAGATACCTCTGCCACCACATTCTTGAGTAACTTCTACCTGATTTTCTAATAATACAGACAGTAAGTTAGTATTAGTTGCGATCGCCGTCTTGGTACCAAGAGGATCGAGTCGAACTGTTTTAGCCACAATAAGTTCTCCCTAAGATTAAAAATTATTTCTTTACCTAACATCACAAAGACTTTGCATAATTGCAGCATGGGGTATTCCCTGTTCTACCATTGCCACAGCTGGTTTTAACCTCTTAGCCAAACCCAAAATAAATAAATTAGAATTTGCCCCCAGAGATTCACAGGCAGTTTGGGTACAGCTTAAATTAGTTCCCGATAGTTCTGAGAAAAAAGCGCTTAATAATCCAGCTTCGATATAGCAGCTCGGCTTTTCAGCAGATTCAACTTGGCTAGCAAAAGCAGATTGCTTAATCTCAACTACCAAAAATCCTTGCTGATAGTGGTCAAAATTTGGCTCAATCGTTCCCCAGCCATGAGCTTTCCAACATTGTTTGAGACACTGGATTAATTCAATCATTTCCATGTCGGCAACTGATTTCTGATAGTACTGATCTACTTCTTCACTAAATCGCCGAAAAAAGTTTTTACCCCATTTACTGCCGCAGTTATGGAGAACTGTCCCCGCTGCGGCACCAACTTCTGAAATCAAACCTTTATACAGACCTACTAACAAGGTATCTGGAAGAGCAAGCAAACGCTTCCCTTGACGATTTTCAATTAAACCAGATTCAAAATCTCCTTGCACATAAGCATCCGAGGCAAAGTAGTTACCAGCCAAGGTAGACTCGGCAATTAAATCGGCAATATCGATCATGAGCAGTATTTCCTGATTAATTTGGGGTGATTAGGTTGTGGCTGATGCCAAGATCAAACTTGCTTGTGACTTGCAAAATAATTCAATCTCAGTCCCTAACAGTTAACTAAGCAAAGCATTTTGAGCTAGCTCAAAATAGGGCTTTAAGAGTGACCATTGCTCCGAACTTAGAACTTTAGTTAACCGTTTTTGTAAGAAAGAAAACAAGCTTCGTTCAACATCCTGTAATTGATGAGCTGTGATTTGTTCAGGCAGCCATTCTAAAATTCGATGTTGAAGATACTTAGGATTATCAAATAACATCGACATGCCACAATAGCGCATAACTATTAGCCAGTGTTTTAAGGCTCGCCTAATTTTTGCTTCTGGTTCATCAGGATAGCTAGCTAAAAGCTGAGTCGCCACATACTGAAAAATATCTGTTTCCTTAGAACTAATGATTTCGTAAAGTTGTACCCGCTTTTCTAAAGAAAAAATTTCACTTTTAAACTTGTCTAGATCGTCCTGCTCCAAATATTCGGCTTCTGCCTGGTACAGAAGAGAGTCTAATTTAGTAATCATAAGTTTGTTTAAAATAGTTGGGACAGATTATTTAGCGTAAATTCTTCAACCTCAGCAATAATCTCTTCGGTTTCTTTAATTATCCTTTCCTCCTTTATTTCAGAAGTAACCTCAGAGATACCCGACCAATTAAAACACTGCCAAAATTGTGCTAGTGGAACAGTCACATCAAAAACAAAAGCTTCTTTAATAAGTTCGTGCTGCTCTTGATCATCGTCAAAGATTACCTGACCTGACCAATTATTAAAACTAAAAAAATCCTGAGTTGTTAGGCATTGCCAAGACTCCAAAGGACTTTTGGGTTTAATTACGTTTGAACTGGCTAATTGTGGTAACTTTAAGGATATATTTTCCCAATTACATTGCGCGATAAAATCTTTAACTGGTAAGCATTTCCAGGAAACATTTGAACTCACTTCAGATATTCTCCATTATGAAGTTTTTTCTCAATATCCCTTGCCGTTGCCCCTTCGTTATGCCAAAAAGAAGCCGCATCAATACGATCTTTTTTTCCTAATAAAAATTTGCAATAAGTTTCACCCATTGCGTAGCATTGGATTTCAATACAGCCAAGCTCTTTTTTAATTAAACTGCTAAAGAAACCTGCAAATAAACCTGCATAAATATGACATACTGGTTTACCAACATCTCCTAGGGTACGAGCCACAGCAGAATCAAAAATGTTGATAAACATAAAACCATTTTTTTGGTCACTCATGTCTACTTCCCAATTTCCCCAGCCCTGGGTTATGAAAGGCCACCACCAAGCTTCGAGAACATAAAGTAAATTTAGTTTCTTGAAGTCTTCATAGCCATACTCTTTGAGAAACCAACTCTTAAAAAACTTGGCATCTTCTTGACCCCATTCCCGACCTATGTTGTACATCACAACCCCAGAAGCATCACCAACTTCTTCTTCTAAACCAGCAATTAAACCAATAATAAAGTTTTCGCTAACTAAGATATTGCGCGATTCATTCCAATCGGAAATAGTGCCTGTACTGGTCTGAAATGTAAAAAAATCTTTGAGACTATAGTGATTATGTCTTTGGGGATATTTTAGTTTCAGATTCTGATTATCTTTAAGGTTAAGATTGCCTGTTTTATCGGCTAGTTTGGTTTGAATTATGGTCATTTATTAATTAATCTAATAATTCCCTGATTATATGTTTTGATTGTAAGGGGAACAGATGAATATAATACCCGTAGTAACCTCTAATTTTTGATTTGAGTAATATCTTGATTCTCCGTATATTTACTTGACTCTAAATATCTGAGTTTCTTGTATTTGTGATTGATAATCAAGCAATAATCAGCTCAAGCACAGCAAATCTTTTGGTTTAGAATTATAAATAAAGTTTTCATCAAACTTAATTGCTTTTTTAATATGTTCTATTGCGTAAGACAATAAGTTTTTCTAGTTATGCAGATTTACTGAAATATACCGAATAATAAGCAGAGGACTGAGATTAATTTGGGTTTAAAAATTAAACCTTAAAATATATCCCATAAATTTTCAATATTTATTAAATACTTTTCTTGAAGTTGGTTTCACGGAATATGTAATATATGCAGACTGTTCCTAATCAGAAAAAATAGTAAGATAAACTTCAGGTCTGTTAACTGCCCGAAAACCCAGATCCCAATCTCAAACTATAAATAATGCCCAAATTAAGTTTAGGAGCTCGGTTGTTCGTTTCTCACCTATTGGTAATGATGGTGGGTCTAGGCAGCTTTGTTATTATTGCTAAATTTTCCTCTCCTAGAATGTTCGTCCTGCGTTTAGAACAATTAGAAAAAAGAGGCATTTTCACTGTTCGTTCGGCGCGAACTTATTTAGTAGAAGGATTTCAAAATGCTTGGAATCGGAGTGCCATTCTGTCGATCGCCGTGGGAGCAAGCGTTGCTGGCGGAGTTAGCTATCTTTCTTCCAAGCGAATTACTCAACCTGTTAAGCAAATGAAGCAGATCACACAGAAATTTGCCGCAGGTGACTTAGCAGAAAGGGTTCCTGAAAGCGACATTCCTGAACTAAATCAATTAAGCGCCAGTTTTAACTCCATGGCAAGCAGTATCGGCGATGTCGAGCAAAGACGAAGAGAACTGATTAGTGATTTAACTCATGAACTTCGCACTCCTTTAACGGTAATGCGGGGTTATTTAGAAGAACTGGCAGAGGGCAGAATTGACGGAACCCCTGAACTATATTTACGCTTGATTCGGGAAACTCGGCGTTTAGAACGCTTAATCCACGATTTACAAGAACTTTCTAAAGCAGAAGCAGGTTATTTATCCATTGATTCTCAATCAATCAGTCTCTATCCGTTACTTGCTTCTTTGGTCGCTCGTTTTGCCGATCAATTATTAGAAGAAGGTCCAACCTTAGATTTAGTATATCCCCAAGAACTTCCAGAGGTCTTAGCCGATCGCGACCGCACGGAACAAATCTTGGTCAATTTAATTGGTAATGCAATTAGATACACCGAAACAGGCTCAATTACGGTCGAAGCCAAGAAGATCAATCAACAGGTCTGGATCTCAGTAACGGATACGGGAGTCGGCATTGCGGAAGAGGACTTACCCTTCGTCTTTGAGAGATTTTGGCGTGCCGATCCTTCTCGGGCTAGTCACTCAGGAGGAACAGGTATTGGTTTAGCGATCGCTCGTCGTCTGGTGGAATTACAAGGCGGACGGATCGAAGTATCAAGTGAGCTAGGGAAAGGTAGTACGTTCCGTTTCTGCCTGAACGTTGCTTAATCAATGACTAATGAATTCTATTTTCCCCAATCTCACGTCATAATAATAATGTTTGCAATTCTTCACAATTACCAATTTAATAACAATGGCAATTTCAGAAAATCAATATCAAATCAAAAAAACAGAACAAGAGTGGCAAGAAGCACTGACCCCCGAACAGTATCGAGTCTTGCGAAAACACGGTACAGAAAGAGCTGGGACAAGTCCTTTAGACAAAACTTATGATGATGGGACCTATTTATGTGCTGGTTGCGGACAACCTCTCTTTAGTTCTGAGACAAAATTCAACAGTGGCACAGGATGGCCTAGCTTTTATCAGCCTTTAGAAGGGGCGATCGACACAACAGTAGATCGCTCTCTATTTATGACTCGCACCGAAGTACACTGTAGTCGCTGTGGTGGTCATTTGGGGCATGTCTTCAATGATGGACCTAAACCGACAGGGCAACGTTACTGCATGAATGGTGTATCTCTTGAGTTTACTCCTGACGTTAAATAAATAAGAAGAGTGTAAAGTTATCGCTCTTTAAGCAGTAACTTAAGATAGATTGGCTAAAGAAAATTCAGGGTAGCATTTTTGAACGCCAATAATTTTTTTAAGCTCCTATCGATTAGTCTGGGTTGGCAGATTACTTTTGTTAGCTTTGTCAACCCGCTAGTAATTGCTCAAGAAGTAGAGACTAAATCAACTGATGCTACTAATTCTGCTCACGAACGTCTCAATCTTCCTCAAAACGTAATCGAATCAAGCCCTACTCTCCAACGTTGGCTCCAAGAAGTTCCTGATATCTTAGACGATATTAGACACGATCCTAGCTTTCGGACTCGTTTTCGCTTTGGGTTTACTACCTTTCCTTCCACTGACGATGCCGCAGGAATTAATCTTGGGGTTGAAGATATTTTCATTGAGCGCACTGGTTTAACCATTAGTATTGATTACCAAATGGCATTTAATGGCGATCGCAATGCGGTGGGTACAGACTTACACTATTTTTTATTACCCTTGGGAGGTTATGTTAATCTTGCTCCTTTAGTAGGCTATCGCTATGTGCAAAGTAATGATTTTAATACTGATGGTTTGAATCTGGGTTTAAGACTGATGCTGACTTTTTCGCGCACTGGTGCTGGGGATATCTCCCTCTCTCAAAGCTTTATTTCTCCTGGGGGTAGTGAAGAAGTGGGAATTACTTCTTTATCTGCTGGTTATGCCGTCACCAGGCAGTTACGCTTATCTACCGACCTTGAATGGCAAAACTCAATTGAAGATAACGATAGTCGGGCTGGCATTAATTTAGAATTAACACTTTAAAATCAGTTCGTTTATTTTCCCCAGAT
Source organism: Cyanobacteria bacterium P01_G01_bin.67 (assembly GCA_039179675.1). Lineage (GTDB taxonomy): Bacteria > Cyanobacteriota > Cyanobacteriia > Cyanobacteriales > Xenococcaceae > Waterburya. The sequence continues at coordinate 20,377 of JBCDEP010000058.1, read as the reverse complement.
ACTAATCAATTCCTCTCGCAAAGACAATGGTTGATATCCCAGAACAAATGCTTTACCACTGTCTAAAGAAGTATCAGGCGATCGCGGTGCCACCATCTCCACGTCAGCTTGTTTACCTGGCTTAATTAAAGCTGCGGGTAACTTTAAAATTTCTGCTAGCAACAAGCCAAAATCGTAACGTGAAATCCGCTCTTTGCCTCCTAAATGTAAGATTCCCGACACCTGTTTTTCTATTGCCAAGAGTAAACCTTGAGAAGCAGCCCTAGCACTAGCAGGAGTGCGAAATTCATCGGTAAATAAATTAATTTCCTTGCTCGCTTTAAGATTGCTCACCATTCCCTGAAGAAAGCTAGAAGAGACAGGAGACGGCGCACCAAACATCAGCGGCATCCGACACAGGGCGATCGCTGGATAAATTTCCCTCATTTTCTGCTCGGCGATCGCTTTATGCTCACCATAATAGTTAATTGGACAAATAGGATCGCTTTCTTTGTAAAAGGGATTTTGACCATCAAAGACTAAATCTGTAGAAGTAAAGGCACAGGGTATACTCCTTTCTCCACAAAGACGGGCAATATTTATCGCTACCCCAACGTTAATCCGATAAGACTCCTCGGGATGAGTTTGACAGAAATTGGGTTTAGAAGCCGCCGCTGCATGAATTACCGCATCTGGTTGCACCTGCTGAAAGAGTCGATCCAAAGCCGCAAAATCTCTTAAATCAACCTGAAATAAAGTTGCTCCAGAAATTTTAACCTCATGACTTAAATAAGTCCCCACAACCTGCCACTTATCTTGAGCGATGTGGCATAAATTCCAGCCTAAAAAACCACTTGCCCCTGTTACCAAAAGTTTTTTCATTATCGAACTGATAGTTTAAGACCATGTTATTCGCTTAAAACTAATTATCAAACAGAATGAATATACAACCAAGGCAGCAATAACATAAACATCAAGAATTTTATGCGGTAAGAGTGGCAGTTATTGAAAATACAATTACTTTTCAAGCCATCCATATCATCAAAAGATAACATAAGCTAACAATTTAGATGTAACTTAATATCAGCTCAATTATAATTCATGAATATTCATACATCATGTATTACATCTAATGTATCTTTACTGTAAGCAAGAGAAGTATAAAGAATCAAAAGCACACTAGGTATTAGGTTATTTTCACGGCATTCAACATAGTTCGGGATTAAAACCTGAAACCTGCCTGTTTTTACTCTTTCTTTAGTATTGCTCTTGGTGATGAGAAACAACTTAATAACGTGGGGAAGATTGAAGAATGAAATTAAAGCTGCGTTACGGTAAGATTTTGGGATTTCTGGGTCTAAGTGCGATCGCAACATTAGGAAGTGGATTGCCTGCATTCTCCCAGGAGTTAAATAGCAAGTTACAAACGATCAAAATAGCTAGAGAACCACTGGAAATAAGACTTGTGCCTCCAGCAACTCCAGCATCTCAAGGTTCTGGAGCTCCGCCGACAACAGGTAATGACTGTAGTAAAAAAATTAATCAAAAAGCAGAAGACAATCAGAGCAAAAGAGTTGAACTGTATTATTATCGTAATGCAACTAATATAGTTGATCTTTTAGGTAAAATTCCTTTTGCTGATGGTTGTGCGACTGTTTTACCCTTAAATTCTCCTCAAGCTGGAGAGGGGGTTGGACGTGGCGGAGGCAATGTAATCTCACTTTACGGTACTCAAAAATACATTGATGATGTCCAAAGATTTATTACTTCCCTCGATCTCCCCTTACCTGGAATTGATCTGCAATTGTGGGGAGTACAAATATCAAGTAACAACCCCAACAAGTTGGCTGAGACTACAGCTAAAGTGCGATCGCGTATCTCGGAAACTCAGGGGTTATTGAGAGGTACTTTTGCCAACATTCAGGGGATTTCGCAACTTACATTACAAAATCCTAAAGTTGTTGACCCAGACTTTAAGAGTATTGCCAAACAACTCGGATATGCAGATGCTGTAGATGGCTTAGGGGGAGAATCATCAATATTAGAAGTTTTTCTGGTAGGAGATTCTTTACTTGAAGACGAAAGAGTAGAATTCTACCAAGATCTATACAGAAGAATCGTATCTGGGAGCAATAGTAATAGTAACAGCGATCAAGACTTCTCTCCTCTCAGCCCCTATCTTGAGGCACTGAGAAATGATACAGACAGTCCACCCTTTGAAAGAATATTTAGATCCCGTGGGTTGGAACCTTATTGTAATCAAAAATTTCAGGGAGAGGATGAAAATGAGCAGCCCAAATGTGTCAAGTGGAAATGGAAAGAAGCATTTGTTGAGGATGTAGATGGCAAAGATGTATCTCTTGTAGATATAACTGCCAATTATGAGCGGAAAGTATTATTAGAATTTGCCCTTCATTATGCTAATTTCATCGAAAACCCCCAAGACTTCGATCCAGGAGAATTGCAAAGATCGGCAGACAATCTCAATGAATTACTGCAAAATGGAGCTGATTTACTCCAGAAAGACATCGAAGATTTATTCTTAAAACCCACTTTGGCAATGATTCAACAAGAAGTTGCTAATGATAAGGAAGTAGAATTTGCTCAAGTAGGCAGAAGTACTATATCCACCTTAGATGGAGTTCAGACGGACGTTAGTAGTAGTTCTACTAGCGGTTTTCAAGTTCCTCAGTCCCAAGATTTAGGTCAATTGCTAGCGAGGGCTCAACAACTACAACAGCAAATCGGAAGTTTTATTCCAACAGAGACTCTTCCAGGAGCTTCAGAAGCTTCAGAAATAGTTACGACTGGACCATTACCAGCATCCCAGGCAATAGCTTTAGCTGTTGCTGCACTAGAGCAAAAATCCGTTCCAGTCGAAATAGAAACGGGTACTAGTTTGGCATTTACTCCTGGCATCTCACGCAATCTAAATTCTGCCGAACTTAATATTCAACTAGAGGTCGTAGATCCTACGGTTACCCCAACAGCAGAAGATAAGAATGTTCCTCCTTTATCTCGTATTGGCAAACAGGAAATGACTACTACTGTCTATACTCGAGCCTTAGATTTCTTCGATCTTTCGACCTTTACGAGTCAAGCAACATTAGATGGGGGACGTTGGCGTGTTCCCATCATTGGTGATTTTTGGAATGCAATATTTGGACCGATTCCAGTGTTTGGTGACTTGTTTAGCGTTGCTAAGGGAAATCAGAATGTACTCCATGAAAGTCTAATCTTAACCAACTCCTTTATCACGCCGACACCTTTGAGTTTAGGTAATCTTTATGCTCCGATTAATGGTGGTGATTTCTGCCAACAAAGAAGCAAGCTTTTGGACTATTTAAAAACTCTCAAACCTGCGGGAGAAGCATCTCCTCGCGAAACTCGAATTATTGAGAAACAGTGTACGAATAATCCATAAGTCCAAAGCGATCGCACACTTTATCTTGCTGGATTTTGTCAAATACTGATTTGGTGTGCGTTTTCTTGGTATTTTCTTGTTGTCTAAGTATTAATAATCTAAACTACCTAGAAAATTGCATGGTTGATTTTGACTCTATCAAAGGTTCAAATACCAAAGTTGCTTTTCATCCACAGCCTAAAGGTGTAATCCAGTTGATTGGTGGCTTTCCTTCAGGTTCTTTCCCCGAGAAGTACTTTAGATTTCTGCTACAGCATTTATACGATCAAGGCTATTCACTGCTAGTTTATAGTTTTCCTTTCAATCCCTTTCAATTTAATCATTGGTCAGTAGCTCTGGAGAGCTTAGAAGATCTTTATCAAGTGCGGTGTGCAATTATTAACCAATTATTTTGTACCACTGCTAGTCAACAACAGCTAGATTTTTATACTAGCGATCGCAACTATTTTTGGTTGGGTTATAGTTTGGGCTGTAAATATATTTTGTTATTAGAGATCTTGGGTGATTATTCCGATCAATCTCAACGCCGCCATGAAATCCTTGAGTCATGTTTAAGAGCAGAATGTTTGCCAGAGATAGAACAAAATCTCATTAAGGTCGATCAAGCCAGAGAATTAGCAAAGAATAGAATTTCAGAACTACTAGGAAGACCATGTGATTTTAATCCCTTTATTCGAGATCAACCTAGTTTATTATTAGCTCCTGAAATCAATAACACTTTCGAGATTCTTAATCTTACTTTTAGTCCATTTAAATATTTCACTTTTCCTAGTCAAGAGGAAATTCAATGTTTGATTAACAATAGTACCGAAATTTTTAACTTGATGGGATTAATTTCTTTTCAAGAAGATACTATTGCTAGTGATGACGTTGATTTTTTGGTAGTAGAATTACAAAGTCGAAGCTCTGAGGCTTTTCTCCATAAAGTTTTTCCTGGACAACATGATGCCCCACTAGTGGAATTTCAAATAGATGATTTGGCATTCCATATTGACCATATTTTTCAAGAACTTAGACAGCGTTGCTGTTAAACTGAAGTCACAGATTATCTCGATTGGCTTAGTCTAGCCGTAGGTATTCCACTTATTTAATTGGATTTCATGTGACTTCTCAGTTGAATCGAAATGATAATTAAATGGAATATAGTTGCTCTAGTCTATCAACGGTTATTTCGGCAACGGGAATAACTTTAGTTGTTGCTGGAGTAAGCAGTAAGTCTTGATATTGAGTAAAAGCTAAATCTTTTAGATTAATTGGGATATAAAAGGGTTGAGTTTTTAATAGATTACGAATATCTGTGGCTATTACTGCTATTTCTGTTGAAGTTAATCTAGAATTAATAGTCCCTAACCGCAGATAAAAATCATTATCTACCGCATCAGGAGTATAGTGATATTTATGAAGTAAGTTGAATTGCTGCAAATTACGACGTAAATTATCTATTTCCAGAGAGATAAGTTCTTTACGCCACGACCACCCGATCAAGACAGGAATGGTTTGTTCTGCCGAGTCTTGAAGTTGAAATGAACGGAGATAGAGATGTTGTTCTCGACTGCGAAAATTATATTCTTGATGACGCTGATAGCCACCAAAGCGAATTCTTAAAGGGAAGTTAATCTGATGCTGGAGATAGTCGATCAATCCAGAAAAATTTATGTATCTGTCTTCTTGTCTCCTAGAACGAAACCAGTAACTGACTATTCCTGACTCTATGGTTATTCCTTCACAACCAATAATTGTGCCGTGAACTTGCTCAAGCTGATAGGGAATGAATTGATGCTGAATTAAACTATGATTGGCGATGGATTCTTGTAATTTTTGAATTAGGTTAATTAAAGGCTGTGGTTTGTGACCATAAAATGCCACTAGACTTAAATTTTTCATGAGAAATTATGGCAGAATTATTGATTAATATAAATTCTCAGGTCAAATTATATAGTCATTCCAAATAGAAACCGTATGCTTGGATATGTGGAAATGGGGATACAGAAATTAATTAAAATGACAATAACAATAAGTCGACATTTCTAACCTGAGCAATTGTACTAACTTATTCTTCTCAAGTAAATTAGCCATCGGAGCAAAAAGTAGTACAATAATATTGAAATTTTGGATTTTTACTCAACATGGCAAAAACCCCAGCAGTTTCCCATTTTGTGGCTGTGAGCGATCTTTCCAAGCCAGTAACCGAACAGGAAGGCATTTTAGTTGAGGTATCGAGTACCGCAGGAGATACTAAGAAGAATCGAGCTAAAGCGTTAGAAATAGTACAGGAGATGTGGGAGAAGGAGGAAATTGATGTTAACCGTTTCCCTGATGGTTTAACTCCAGAGCATATTTTCTATGTCCCCCCAAATAGCCCTCAACCAAAATCGACTAAAGTTGTGTCAGATAGTCAGGAATTATTACCCATTGTTCAGGGTGCCCAAGAAATCATTCAGCTAACCAAACTACAGCTAGAAGTACAGGATGCATCAGAACAGGCGGAGCAATACGTACCGATTATCAAAGTAGTTTTAGAGCGATCGCGTCCTCTAACTTCTGAAGAAAAAGAATTAGCCAAAGATAAAAAATATGGGAAGACCATTGAAAAGCTTGGTTCAGTAGTGGCAGCTCAAGAAGAGTTTCAAGAAACTTGTTCAGGCAATGGTAATTTAGTTCTCAATGCGATCGCCTGGCAACTAAGCCAGGGAGCCGAACCCCAGGCAGAAAAGAACTAAGAACTACTAATGGTGAGAAGCATTAGTTAGGGTGCTAATTGTTAGAGAGATTAGAGCAATTTTGGGATGTGATGCGTTACCCCTCTCTACTGTTAGAGATCGCACTCACAGCAGCGTATACAAATCCTAAATACAGCAATTACAGCAATAACCTCTCCTCCAAACAAGAAGATCTGAGGGGTTAAACAAAGCCCCCAGATTAAAAGGATCGTGCCGATGACTGCTCCCGTTAGCTGGATGATTTCTTCGGTAGATTTTATACCCCAGAAAATCGAACACAAACCTAATCCAAATAAAATGATAAAGCTCATGAGGTGTAGTCTAAAACTCGCACCAATGTCTGATCGCTTTTGAGATAAGACTTCTTAACATTAAAGCGGTCGCTACCAACTTGAGCAACTTCCAAATCCTGTACCAGAGCTAAAAAATCTTCTACTGGAGCTAATTCACAATTTTCTTTGCTGGCGGCACTAGTGCGGTAGTGAGTGGGAATAATCATCCTGGGATTGAGAACCTTTAATGCCTGACGTGCCTCTTGGGGATTGTATGCCTTCATTCCTCCGCCTACTGGAGCGAGCAGTATGTCTGAACCACTGAGAAGGATTTTGTCCTCCGTTGCCAGAGGAGCCGCAGCACCTCCAAGATGCAGGATATTGACACCGCCTTGAGTCCAACGCCAGGCAATATTTTTACCAAACCTCCTTCCTCCTTCGCGGTCGTGGGGCAAAGCAAATCCTTGAAACTTAATGTTATCAAACTGATGCGAGCCACGCTGGGTAATAACTTTGGGATTGCCCTTGACCGATTCCACTGCCCCTTCGTCTAACAGAAAGCTACTGGTTAACACCAAATCTGGTTGCACGTCAGGTAGGCTATAGCCCGCAGTGCAGCCTACAGATTCATAGGGATTGACTAACACTTTCAAACCATCCCCTGTAAACAGGAAGCAGGTATGTCCCAAGTATTGAACGGTAACCCCTGTAGAATTATCCTGAGCCAAAGTAGCCTGACGAGGCAATAAACTGCTTGCGATCGTCGTAGCCAAACCTATACCACCGTAGCGGATTAACTGTCGCCTTTTCATACTTACTTACTACCTAAAGACTGCAAAAAATTACGTAATAAAGATTTACCATTATCCGTCAAGATACTTTCAGGATGAAACTGTACCCCTTGAATATGATGATAGTCACGGTGACGAACTCCCATAATCGTGCCATCTTCAACCCAAGCAGTAATCTCCAAGGTATCAGGAATGGTCTGAGGTTCAATGACCAAACTATGATAGCGGGTAGCTGTAAATGGAGAATCTAACCCAGCAAACACGCCCAGGTTCTGGTGGTGAACAGAAGATGTTTTGCCATGCATGAGTACTGGTGCGGCGACAATTTCTCCGCCAAATACCTGACCAATACTTTGATGACCCAAACAAACTCCCAAAATAGGAATTTTTCTTCCCATTTTTTCAATCAATTTTAGAGAGATCCCTGCATCCTCAGGACGCCCAGGACCAGGTGAAATTAATATGCCATCGGGCTGCAATTGGTTAATCGTGTCAATGTCGATCGCATCATTGCGATAAACGTGGATATCTGAGGCTACAGGCAGATCTTGAGCTAATTCTCCCAAGTACTGCACTAGATTGTAGGTAAAACTATCGTAGTTATCGATAACTATGATCAAGCTAAATCTCCCTTACATCATAAGCAGAATACGCTGTAACAGAGGAGGAAATAAGATTAACGCTGCCACTATTACTGCTGCGATCGCACTCACTAAGACAGCCCCTGCTGCACAGTCTTTAGCTATTTTAGCTAGCTCATGGTAACTTTGCTTGACGGTTAAATCCACCACGGATTCAATGGCAGTATTAATCAGTTCCAAAACCATAACAATAGCGCAGGTCATAGTAATTACTGCCATTTCCATTGCTTCGATACCCAAAAAAGCACCTAAGCTAACTGCTAGAATGCCAATAAATGTATGAATCCGAAAGTTTCTTTGGGTAACAAAAGCATATCGTACCCCAGCCCAAGCATATTTAAAACTTAAAAATAAATTTGGTGCTACCTGCCAAGCTAGGTTTCGAATAATTTTCTGGTTATTAGAAGATGATTCTTTAACCCCAGGCGCAAAAGTAGAAGATTTCATATCAAGATCTATTAAAGACAGTTTCGGATTGGTTCGTCGGTTTGATTCAATCATAATGATAGATCCAATGATAATCCGTATATGTACTTAATTTATAAGGTAATAATAACCTAGCAATTACAAATCAGAATGTTCACTTAAGACAATATTAAAATTGTCTGAAAATTAAATGTTACTTGATTAATAGTTATTGCTCAAAATGTAACAACTTAATTAGCTCAGATTGCAGGTTTAACATTTGTTGTAAACTATCATTTTCAGGGTGATCCCAACCTAAAAGGTGTAGTAAGCCGTGACTGGATAACCAGGCTAATTCCACAAGCAACGAATGCTGTTGTTCTGTAGCTTGCTTGGCTGCCGTATCCAAAGAAATAATCATATCTCCCAGGTATAGAGGCTCAGCAAGATCCTGAGGAATCAGAATCTCTGCTTCAGTAGCAGCAAATGCTAAGACATCAGTCGGTTGAGGAAGAGCGCGGTATTGCTGGTTGAGAGCTTGTATCTGGCGATCGCTAGCTAGTCTGAGACTGAGTTCGCAATCTGGAGCAAGTTCAGCAGTACGACTTAGGGTATTCAACCAGGTTTTCATCCAATCAGACCAAGGAATAGATTTAGTGAGATCTAAACTAGTCTGGGGTAAATTCCCAGTATAGGTATTCTCCACATATACATTGACATTGATAGATTGTTTAACTGTTATGTTCATGGAGAATTTTGATTATGGTTTGGTTAAATAAGCTAACCCAACTAGCAGACCAAGAAGCCCTGCCGTAGTCAAGAAGAAATGCCAAAGAGATTGTCTTCCCTTGCGAACCATGTTCCGCATTGCCAACTTAACATAACTGTCCTTAGGTTGAGGAATTTCAGTAATTTCCTTGACTGCAATATTTTTAGCTGGGATCTCGGTTTCTTTTAGAGGTTGAGGGCTAGTATCAGTCATGATTTAAAGTTTTTTGGTTAAATAGAGTTCTTTTGCCATTCTTATAAGCAAGATTAATTTAACTTAATAATAGTGCCTGAACACCAAAAAAGCATAAAAATCCACTAATTATCGGTACTGTCAAATTGTCGATCCCTAGTTTAGAAAAAGCTTCAAAGATAGTGGCAACTACAGCTACAACCACAGCAATTAACCAGATTTGCCAACTATTTCCTTCCACCGACCATAAGACTGTCACCGTAACAATCAGTGCCGCTATGGTCATTGCCAGAGAACCTTCCCAGCTTTTAATAATTTGTCCTAACTGATATTTGTGCTGTCCAAAGCGCTGTCCAATAATGGCTGCCATGCCGTCGCCCCAAGCCATAATCAAAATTCCAATTACCGTATACTGAGGTCGATCCTGCCAGAAAAACAAAGTCAATAAACCCATACTTAGAGCATAAAACAAGGTACCAAAGCTTTTACGTCCCACGCTTTCGATACTGGGTAGAATAGGCAAAATATAAGAAATAATGGCGATCGCTGCTGCTATAATTGCGGCACTAATAATTACTTCCTGGGATATTTCCAACCACCAAGCAAGTAAAATCACGTTCCCGCTACCAATATGAACTACCTTACGAGTCAATTCAGGATCGTTAGGGAGAAGGTGACTTAAAATTTCTGCCAAAACAATTAGCAGGGCTAAATAACCAAAAACGGCACCCAAAGGAAGCACAAGGTTGTGCCAAGTATTGCCCAAATTAGGCAAGAGTTCTGAATTACTCATAGAATAGCGGGTTTGCAAAATAGATATATTTAGCCAATGAATCAAGAAGAGCAATGCAAGGTAGTCTTTCAAATATTACCAAAGAGGCAGAGGGGACTTTGACAGATTGCCCCAAGAAATTTAACTTTCCCTAACTATGATTTATTTTAGATTGCACTATTGGAAATAAAAATGCAGCCATTGAATACGCTTTGGAAACAGTTATTCATAGCTCTGTTGGTTTTAGTCGCTGGAATCTCCTTATTGATTACGCCTGTCGCCGCTCAGCTTCCATTTATTCAAGACATAGCAATTTATTCCCGTTTATTAAGTCAAGTACAGGAAAATTCCCTAAACTCAGCTTGTATTCGCCTAGATGGACGCTGTTTATTTAAGTTATCGGCTACTGATTCTGAATTACTATCAGATAGAATTGATGAGATTCAACAGCGTTTTCATGAATTAACATCAGACTATCTAGCTGAACCAAGTAAACTAATCCAAGTACAGGTCAAACCAATTGGCAACATACGAGATCTTTATCTAAGTACTGGGGAAAATTCTGAACGTTTATTTACCGTTACCAGCACTGATGCTAGGGCAAACGATGTTGGAGTGCCTGTTCGAGCCAGCCAACTCAAATTTACAATTGAGCAAGGTTTTGCCAGGGCGAAACAAGAGCGATCGCCTCAATATATAAGAAAACAAATAATCTGGGGACTATGCATCTTAGGCACGATCTGTATTAGTAATTTCCCACTTACCAGAAACATCCGTAAACTCAGAAAGTTAGCGAGAAAACTTGCTCCCACCACAAGATCCAGAAGCTTATCAGTAGCAGAACAGCTGGCACTACGGCAAAAATGGAATTTGATTGAAATCCTATATCGGATGCTGCAACTAATTCTATTCTTGATCTGGTCAGGGGGAGTTCTAGGGATTTTGAATCTTTATCCACAAACTCGGATCATCCCGTTTCTCCTGATCGCTGCTCTCAGAATCCCCTTTCGGATTAGTTTAGTGGCACTAATGATCTATTTTTTGATTCGTTTAACCTATTTTCTAATTGCTAAACTTAGTTCCGCCGCATTAGATAGTCAATCTCTCGATTTAAAAGTTAATCAGCGCAGGAAGTTAAGAATCAATACCACCACCAGAATTTTGCGGAGTGCAGTAACTATTATCTGGGTTTCCGCAGGAATTATTACTGCCTTTTGGGTGAATGGAGTTAATCTTGCCCCTCTTCTGACTGGTGCAGGAATTTTGGGCTTGAGCTTATCCTTTGCTGCGCAAAATCTGCTTAAGGACGCCATCAATGGGTTTGTAATTATTTGGGACGATCGCTACGCCGTGGGAGATATAGTTGATATTGGAACAGTTAGTGGTTTGGTAGAAAATATTAATCTGAGAATTACCCAATTGAGAGATGCCGAGGGGCGTTTAATTACCGTACCGAATAGTGCTGTTGAGATAGTGGCAAATCGTTCTAGCCAGTGGTCAAGAGCTGATATTAAAATTCCTGTGGGGTATCAAACAAATATTGATCGCGCTTTAGATGTGATTGAAGGGGTTGCCCAAAATATGACTCAGAATGCTGAATGGCGAGAACGGATCTGGGAATCTCCCCATATTCTGGGGGTTGAACAGTTTAGCGATCGCGGAATATTAATTCGCGTTTGGATCAAAACCGAACCGCTAAAGCAATGGGAGGTTGCCAGAGAATTTCGTCGCCGAGTCAAAATTGCCTTTGATCGGGCAGGGATACCGATTCCCATTCCCCAACAAGAAATTTTATTGGAGCAAAAGAAAATTGATAGTCAAGGGCAAAATCAATTAACATTTCCCGATTAATTACTTCATCAAGGTTACACTGCTTTAAATTTATGGGGTCTGGGTTAACCGCCGTCGCCAGTAAAATAAGCTCTAGTTCCTTTGGCATCAAGAGCAGTGCCTAATCTTTGTAAGGCTAAAACATAAGCAGCAGTACGAATACTAATGTTTAAGTTTTGGCTGAGCTGCCAAACTCTCTGCGTCTCTAGCTTCATCTTATCTTGCAGACGCTGATTAACTTCTTCTAAAGTCCAATACCAACCGCTACGATTTTGCACCCATTCAAAGTAACTAACGGTTACGCCACCCGCATTAACTAAAATATCAGGAAAGACATAAGTGCCCTGAACTGCGAGAATTTCGTCAGCATCAGAATTAACAGGACCATTAGCTACTTCAAAAATATACTTTGCTTTGATTTCCTTTGCATTATGCTGATTAATTTGGTTTTCGAGAGCGGCAGGAATCAAAACATCAACGTTTAAAGCTAGCAGCTCATGATTAGAAATCACCTGATGTTCGATAATACTACAAACTGTATCCTCACAATAGACGGCTTTCATTTCACGACGCTGCCGTTTGTGGTGGATCACGCTAGCTATATCTAAACCTTGGGGAGCAAAAATTCCGCCTTTAGAGTCACTGACCGCAACTATTTTATATCCCGCTTCCGCCAGTAAACCTGCTAAAGTGGAACCCGCATTGCCAAAACCCTGGACGGCTATAGTAGTTTCAGTAGGAATAAGCTTAAACTGGGACAACATAGCTTGAATTACCGTAAAGGCGCCCATTGCCGTTGCTGTATCTCTACCCTTACTTCCTCCTAGAGCTAAAGGTTTACCCGTGACGACCCCGCGACATAGCTGACGTTGAATGGTGCTATATTGATCCATCATCCAACCCATGATGACGGCATTGGTATAGACATCTGGAGCCAGAATATCAATATCCACACCAATTGCATCAGCGATCGCATCTATGTAGCCTCGACTTAATCTTTCTAATTCAGCTCGGGATAATTCTTTCGGGTTGACGGTAATCCCACCCTTGGCACCACCAAAGGGTAAGTCAAGCAGGGCGCACTTGAAGGTCATCCAAAAAGCTAGGGACTGTACCTCATCTAAACTAACGTGGGGATGATAACGCACTCCCCCCTTGCCCGCTCCTCTAGTATCTTCATATCGCACGCGATAACCTGGAAATACCTGCAAACTGCCATCATCCATCCTTACTGGAATAGAAACACTGAGGCTAGTTTTAGGATGTTTTAACCGAGCGATCGCATCTTCTGAGATATCAACATGTTTTAGAGCCTGTTCTAATCTTTTACTAGCATCCGCTAGTAAAGAAACGGGGTTTTCCTGATTCGTCATCGAGATTACTCAATCGCTGCTATGGGTACTCTTAACTTATGTTTTGACAGTGTCTCGTTGTAAAAATAATGCCGTTCCTTAATTTTTATTTACAACTCGTGATTTTTTAGTAAGGAGCGAAATTTCTAGTTAGATCTAAGCTTGTGAGTATACAAATTGTCTGAAACCTAAGTTTCACAGATATTGACTGGTAAACAAACAATAAAACAGGTTTTTCCTGGCTCGGATTCCAGAATGATGGAGCCGCGATGGCGATTTTCCACAATACGCCGCACATTATCTAAACCAAGACCAGAGCCTTTATCTACAGTTTTAGTAGTGAAGAAAGGTTCAAAAATACGAGACTGAATTTTGGCAGGAATTCCTGTGCCAGAATCAATTATTTTGACATCTACGCGATCACCTTTGTTCACTGTCACAATTTTTAAATTGCCCTGCTCGTCCATCGCATCTATGCTGTTGTCAATCAGATTAGTCCAAACTTGATTTAACTCACTACCAAAAGCCATAATTTTAGGTACGGTAGGGTCGTAAGCACGCTGTATTTTAACCCCCTGTTTGAGCTTATGAGACAGTAGCTGAAGAGTGTCCTCTATGCCTTGATGTACATCAACTTGCTGTTTCGCTCCGCGATCCAAATAAGAGTAAGAACGCATGGACTGAACTAATGCCGAAACTCTTTCTGCTCCTTGTAAACCCGAGTGAATCATCGTCATAACCTCAAATGACAAAGCCAGCCAGCGCAAACCCATATCTCTTAATTCTGTGGTGTCGTTACGCCAGCGCAACATCAACTCGTCTAAGGTAGCTATCTCTATATTGCCTGCTGCAATGGGTTCGGCTAACTTCCAAGGTTCAGCTACGCCATAATCTTCTAGCCAAGCGAGAATTTTTTCTTCTCGCTCAAGCAGGGCGAGAGGTTCAGAACAATTATTAACAATGAAATCATAGCCATCATCTCTGACTTGAAGCCATTTGGCGGTATGCTCTTCATCTACGTTGCGCTGCCCATAAACTAGATTCATGCGCTGGAGTTCGAGCATGGCGGGAATAATATCTTTGAGCGATCGCACTACTGCCGTAGCAGGATTATTCAGTTCATGGGCTAAACCTGCCGCTAGTGTCCCCAAAGCTGCCATTTTTTCCCGATTTTGAATAAAAGACTGCAACCCCATCACTCTACTTTGAATAGTCCGAAAAACAAATCTTTCAAAGTCACGGCATTCATGCACTAACTCCAAAAAATCTTCACTCTTGATTTCATGAGCAAGGGAATCAGTTAAGGCTCGAAGAGTTACTGGCACGAGATCATCAGTCATGATTTGAATTTCACCAAAGAAAGTAGGTGCCTGATGTTGCCCAATTGGCATTTCTACCCCTTCACTAAAGCGAGTAATACCGATACTTCCAAATGTCAGGATAAAAAAGCCTTTATGCTGATCTCCTTCTTTGACTAGAGTATCTCCTTTGGCTAATTCGATGGTTGAAGCACGATCGCAAATCCACTCCAGGCGATCACTTGAAAGCTTTTGGAACAGTTCCAACTTTAACAACTCTTCGGAACAAAGCATAACCAGTAATTTATTTTTTACCCTAAAATTTTAAGATATTACTACCTTAATTACTGATTATTAATTCTTGTCTCTATCTGACTCTTGAATTTCATCCGATTACGACTTGCTTAGGGCTGATTTAGCCAGAGAAACATCAAGCTGACCAAAATAGATGCTAAATGCCATTAATAAATGCTCTAGACTTTTGAGCAGCCAGAAATTTTCCTGCACACTTTGTAATTGATAGTGAGAAACAACCAAACAAAGTTTCTTTTCCAGGTCTGACTTAGATTCAGGACAAATTAAGACGATCTTGACTAAAATCATCATCACCTGAGCAGTTCCCAGATTAGCAATCAGCTCAGCAAATCGTTGGGGATTGTTAGATGAAGCAGGATCAACCAGCAGGTAGCTAAATAACTGACGACAAGTTTGTAAAATCAGAGTTCGATTTATCGATTTAGCGTCAGATTGAGCAAAAATATTGACTATTTTTTGTTTAAATCTACTTTTAAACCTATAGGTGTTGTTTCTTGGTTTAATCTCACGGGTTATGAAACAATATAAATCCCGTTTAAATTCTTTATAGTTAGTTCGTAGTTTATTTTCCGCAACAAAATGTTGAGCCTGCTCCAAAATAGAGCTTTTATCATCTATTTTACCTGTATACTGCTTCAAAGCAATCCTGAAGGCTCGCTCCGAGAGTAGACTAGGATTATCCACTTGAACAATTACTTTTCCCGCTCCTTTCGCCAATAACTTCATCTTGGCAAATTGTTTTAATCTGACGCGATAAATAATATGTTTTGATAGTAAAATTTCAAAGTCATGTTGCCGCTTGTCACGTAACTTTTCTAGCAGTAAGAACAGACGATTGAATTGCTCTTTGGAAGGTAAAAAATATTGATAGAGAAAAGTATAGCGAACCAAATAAGAATTGATTAGAGTATCTTGATGATTAGACTCACTATCAAACACTTCATTCGTAATCACAGTATTTTTCTGATCGGCATCTTCGATTTTTAGTGGATTAATAATTGCTATTAATGCCTTAAGTTGCAGATGAAATTCTGTCTGTTGATAATCTCTAATCAATTGAACTAGATATTTACGTCGGCGATCATATGATTTAGTATTGCTAATCGTACCCAAAATACTAAATAATTGTTCAACAAAGAGCATTGAATCTGGAGTTTCCAACCAACAGTCCCAGATCAAATAAAAACAGTGATTAAGGAATAAATAAAACTGTGGTTTGGGAGCAAAGATAATTTTCTCTAGTGCTAAAGAGACTTGATGATTCTCATTTCTCCCCTGCTGCAACAGATTCTGAAACTCTTGAATCAATTCTGGAGGCGATTGAATAGCTGCATGGAGACGCAGGTATTGATAGACAGTATCGCATTCATGACTTGTTGTGTGCCGAGTCGATCCATTTATGTCTCTAATCACTACGAGAAATCAAATATTAGGTACTGAAGACAGAGATAACTATGACCAATGGTCAGAGATTTAGTCAGTCTCGTCATATCTTAACCTTAGATAATTTGAATTAGAGAAAAGTCTGCTTGACCAAAATGAATACTAAAAGCTACCTGCAAATTTTCCAGTGATTTGACTAACCAGGGAGCCTGATCTTCTGCTACAGCTTCATAGCTAGAAAACAAGATCGAAAATCTCTGTTCTAGGTAAGGTTTGACCTTGTTACACAACAAAACTAGTCTCAGCAGTAAGCCAATAGTTCTGACTTCTCCTAGATAATTGACCAACCCTAAATAATGTTGATGATCGTTATTACTTTTACTTTCTACCACTAAAAATTTAAATAGTTGACAATAAGTGCGTAAAGTCAAAAACTCGTCTACTCCTCGATGATCAAAGTCAGTTAGGGTGTTGCGTAAATATTGTTGTAGCTCGTGCCTAAAATCTCCTTCCCGATATCCAGAATCGATTCCTGAGATAATGTACTCATAAAGATCTGCCTTAAATGCTTTGAAGTTTTTGACTTGGCTAGTATGAGTCAGAAAATTTTGGGATAAATCATAGTAGGTCGAATTTCGTTCAACTTTTCCCATATAGTGACGCAAAGCCCGATCCAATTCACGATTGCTTAAAAGCGTAGGGTTATCCACCTGCTTAATTAACTTTTTGGGAATTTTATTAATATTTGCAGCTTTATATTGTTTTACTAATTTTGCCATTCGCACTCGATGAGTAATATATTGCGATAAATTTAATTCGTAGTCAGACTGGATTCCTGCTTGAATAGTCTCTACTGTTTGCTGAAATTCATCAGTGCTACCTTCGGCTACTAGACAGTGTTGGTGAAGATAGGGATAACGCTGAATTAGGTCTCCCACCGAGTTAGTAACAATTTCGATGCGGCGTGAACGACGATATTCGGGTTCCAAGCTACCGTCTATTAAACGAGCTAGGCGCTGTATCCGAATAAAATAATCGGTTTTCAAAAAATCTTTGACTAATTGTCTCAATTTACGAGATACACGGGAGTATGCTCCTCCTGGAGGTAAAGCTCGCTCAATTAGAGTTGTCAGTTCAATAATATTAAATCTTAAATTAGGCTGCATTTGCCAACGATTGATTATAATGTGACAGCAACGATTAAAGAACAGGGGGAATTCTAGCTCTGCAATATCGGCATCAACGATTTTCTCCAAAGCAGTGCGAATGAGATTATCTTTATATCCCGTTCCTCTAATAAATAAGTTATTAAATCTGTCTAAAATTTCTATCGGAGATTCAGTTTTGACACAATACAACAAATGGTCATAAATCTGCTGTTGTTCATGTTTGGTTGAATTTAACGTTTGCCGATAGTTTTTTCTGACCACAATTAATTATCCTACCCTGATATTTTTTGGGGAAATTAAATAAAAACTTTGATTAAAATAGATAGTTTAGCAACTATGTCTATCCTTAAATACTAAATTGTAATTTTCATAAATGCTGTAAATTTTCAATCAAGATTTTAGTTGGCAGCTATTAGTATATCTACTGACAAACTCAAGCTTTAGATAGACTTAAATCAATAATCAAGTATTTCTCGCTTTAAAATATCCCCATGAGCCTCTATTTTTCTCTAGCAGAACTCAGCACAATTCTGAAGATTAAGCCTATTAATAATGCCATCAGCAATTTAGATGTAGATGTCATGGGTATTACTACAGATACTCGAAATCTTCACCCTCAATCAATATTTATTGCTTTGGTAGGAGAAAATTTTAATGGTCATGATTTTGTTAAACAGGCAGTAGCCAAAGGTGCGATCGCCGTCATTGTGGATCATCAACTAGATTTAGAAGATATTCCTCAATTTATCGTTCCAGATACTTTAACTGCGTATCAGCAGATTGCTCGATGGTGGCGCGATCGCTGGCAAATTCCTGTAATTGGGGTTACGGGTTCGGTAGGGAAAACTAGCACTAAAGAATTGATTTCTGCCGTACTAAGCACTCAGGGAAAAGTTTTAAAAACAGAGGCAAACTTTAATAATGAAATTGGCGTTCCCAAAACCCTGCTGCAAATTACCTCAGACCATAGCTATGCCGTGATTGAAATGGCAATGCGTGGCGCAGGAGAGATTGCCTTGCTCACAGAGATTGCACGTCCGACAATTGGCGTAATTACCAACGTAGGGACCGCTCATATCGGTCGTTTGGGTTCAAGAGAAGCGATCGCCAGAGCTAAATGCGAGCTATTGGCAAAAATGTCTCCAGCTAGTATAGCTATTTTAAATTACGATAATTCTTTACTAATTACCACTGCTTCAGAGGTATGGCAAGGACAGATAATCAGCTATGGATTAACAGGAGGAGATATTCAGGGGAAAGTTTGTGGAGATAAAATCGCAGTTTTGGGACAGGAACTACCTTTACCCTTATCAGGTGAGCATAATGCAAGTAATTATCTGGCGGCGATCGCAGTGGCGCAAGCATTAAATATTGATCTGGCCCCTTTAGTTGCTGGGTTGAAGGTACAGCTACCAAAAGGACGAGCGCGTCGTTATGATTTGCCAAATGATGTAGTAATCCTAGATGAAACCTACAATGCTGGTTTAGAGTCTATGCTAGCTGCGCTGCAAATGCTTAAGGCAACCCCTGGCAAGCGACACATTGCAGTATTGGGCACGATGAAAGAGTTAGGAACCTATTCTGCTCAGCTACATCGCCAGGTAGGAGCAAAAGCTCAGGAATTAGAGCTAGATTTGCTGCTGATCCTTGCTGATGAGGCCCCAACTCAAGAAATAGCTAAAGGTGCTATGGGTATTACCAGTGAATGCTTTAGCAATCTTTTTACTCTAACAAATAGATTAAAAGAGATCATGACCCCAGGAGATCGAGTTTTGTGTAAAGCTTCTAACTCGGTGGGCTTAAGTAAAGTCGTGGCAGAATTGGTTCCATACAAAACATGATGGTAGGCTATTTTCTGGTCATCATAGCCAACGAGACTGCAATTGAGAGGCAAAATGAAATTTAATAATTATTTGTCTATTGTCTTGGGGTTATTTTAAGCGTGTCTAGAATTTACTTTATTTCTAAGGTATTTTTATAAAGACTCTCAAGATTTTTAAATTCTTCTCGAGTAGAAAATTTAGGTAAAATTTCTTTACTAAAGGCTTCTGCTGCTTTGGAACAATAGCGATTGGGATTAACGATTACTGCTAAAGTGCGTCCCACATCAACCTCCTTGATTTTCGCTCGATGTAATATTCCCATTTCCAGCTCTTTGGCGATCGCAGTAGTGGAGACAAAAGCTGCTCCTAAACCTGACTGCACCGCGTTTTTAATCGCCTCAATGGAATTTAGCTCCATTTCGATTTTTAATCGCTTGGGATCAATTTCATAACGACTTAAAACTTTATCAATTACTTTGCGGATAGTCGATTGAGAATCTAGGGTAATAAACTTCAGCTTATATAAATCTTCTTTTTGAATTACCCCTTCCTGTGCCAATACATGATTGGGGGCTAAAACTAAGGCTAACTCATCATCTGCATAGGGAATAATATTTAGTACCTCTTGTAATTCAGTCGGTACTTCTCCGCCAATAATTGCCAAGTCTACCTGTCCATTAGCAACAGCCCACGAAGTGCGTCGGGTTGAATGAACCTGAAGTTGTACTGACACATCAGAATATTTCTCGCGGAACAAACCGATCATCCGTGGAATCAAATATGTTCCAGTTGTTTGAGATGCACCTACAATCAAAGTACCACCCTGAAGATTTTGCAGATCTTCGATCGCGCGACAGGTTTCTTGGCACAATGAGATCACCCTCTCTCCGTAACTTAGCAGCAAATGTCCCGCTTCGGTTAATTGCGCTCTCCGTCCACCACGATCAAACAAAGGTACGTTTAATTGCTTTTCTAAATTTTGTACTTGAAGACTGACGGCGGGTTGAGATACATAGAGACTGTCAGCAGCGCGTTTAAAGCTGCCCTCCGTAGAGATTGCCTTTAATATACGAAGTTGATCAAGGGTAAAAGGAATATCAGACATAAAATTCCAGTAGCGATTTAAAAATTGTTAGTTATCAAGGCGTTATTTAAACGTATTATTAATAGTGCTAAATCTTTAATAATTTTCATGTTCTTTAGTTGCACAGTATCACGATCAGGGGTCTTGAGTTAACTTTT
>JBCDEP010000112.1:0-21820 GCA_039179675.1 Cyanobacteria bacterium P01_G01_bin.67 | reverse complement strand
CATCACCTGATACTGCACTGGCGAGAATATCGTTATTTTGTTGCGGAAAAGCAATCACAAAATTGGCATCAATATCGAGGTTGCCCCCATCAGCAGCGTTAATCGCCTGAGCCGAAATCAAGCTATTCTCCTTGAGGGTTAGATTCTCCGCAATGTCTAAGGTAATATTCCCTCCTGATTGAAACTCTGTGGTAGCAGAAATATTAGCTCCATTTCTCAGCTCCACAAAGTCAGCATTTACATTAAGATTTCCTGGGACACTCTCACCAGTACCTTGAACACTGAGGCTTGCGCGATCGCTGATCACGAACGTATCTGTATTAATAGATATATCTCCCCCATCTCCTCCTCCAGTAGCTTGGGTAGATATTAAACTCGGAACTTCTTGTCGGCTGGAGATACCTTGAACTTCCGTTACTGAAGAATCAATATTAACTACTCCTGCATTACCAGAACTATTAGTCACAGAAAGGATTCTCCCCCCATCTTGAAGACTTAATTTATTTGTGTCAATATTTATATTTCCAGAATTTCCCTCCGCAAAAGAATTTGCTCCCACTGTACTACCCAAAATACCTTTTCTAGGCGATGTTCCAAGAACTTCTAATGACTCGAAGACCTTAATATCAATATTCCCTCCATTTCCGCTGTCAAAGGGGCTAGTTTGAATTATTGCTCCATCTTCTAGACGTATATTATGAGCTACTAAATTAATGTCACCCGCACTACTATTACTTATAGATACGTTAGATATCTCACTGACCTGATTAATCTCAATTGCAGTTTCTAATGGGATTGTTGTAACAATTAAATTGGAAGCATTCTTTCCTACCCCCAAAAAGGGTCTTGCTCCATTTAATTCAATAGATTTATCAGCCACAATAGATAAATCTCCTCCTTTACCAGAAATACTAGAAAAGGTTTGTAGTTCTATTGAACCCCCATCAATTATCTGCAAATTTTGAGCAATAATATTAATATCGCCTCCTTTACCTGCACCAAAAGTATTACTGGAGATTTGACTTGCAAATGGTAAAAATATTTCAAATTGAGCCAGAAATGGATCTAGTTTAGTACCAGTGATGTCACTACCATTTATTTCTACTAAATCAGATGCTTGAACGCTGATTGTGCCACCATCCAAATCACCTAGAGTATTAGAGGTAATTGCCGAACCATTGAGGATGCGAATATTTCTACCATTAACACGAATATCTCCTCCACCTATTCCACTAGCGTCAACAGAAGCTAAGTCATCAAATACCAAATCTCGAAACTGGATGCCATCTGTGTAATTAGCTTGCCATCCTTGAGTAACAGGCTCAAGAGTAACAAAACTGTTTTCAGCAACGCTGCCTAATTCAATATTTCCTATGGGAGAGGTAACTGCGCCACCATCAAAAGTAATACCATCTCCTAATAGTGCAAGTGTTTTGCCTGGGGCAGTAGTTAATCCTAATTTGATTTGGTCTTGACCAGTGGGATCGAGGGGATTGGGAATTGAGGAATTGGCTCTATTGATAATCTCTCCTGAATTACTGCCGAACTGTAATCCTAAAGGGACATTAACCGTTAGTAATGGTTCTGAATTATCGGGGTTAGTGCTAAATTCTGTGCCATCTTCAAACACCAAACTTTCAGCAGTAGTTCCAATGAAGGAACCACCAATATTCAAACGTGCATTTTCACCAAAGATAATACCGTTAGGGTTAAGTAAGAATAGGTTGGCTGTACCGTTACTTCTAATTAAGCCATTAATCTCTGAAATCGATGAGCCAGTGACGCGAGTGATGATATTCTGAATCTTTACCGCATTGTCGAAAAATACTGAACCGTTATTGGGCACAGAAAATTCTTGAAAGCTATGAAATAAATTACTACCTCGTTGTTCTCCTGCTTCCACGGTAAAATCGCGATTGTTCTCTGTGTTAACTTCTGTAGAGAGAGTGTTATCTTCAAGAACCTGAGCCTCAACCAGAGAAGGAATAAATAGCAACAATGAAGGAGTAAAGAACAGTAATTGACAGGGTTTCATGTTTACTTTCACTAAAAACTTAACTTGTATTTTGGGTTTAAAAACAGGAGATCAAATAAGTATTTATGATATACAAAAGATTACATGTTACATCAGGATAATTTCACCTAATTTTTAAATCTATACAAGACAGTGCTTTTAGAGATCCGTTCGTGAAATTACAAAAATTGAAGCTCCTCGCTAGCTAAGTATTATAAGATTTTGATGCGATGACCCTGCATGATATTACGCTTTTTATATCTGGAATTTAACGCTTAAAATTATGACTTTTTCTCAAGCTTTTAATGCTCTTTTCTACTACGTCACACCTTTTTGGTTTGTAATGATTGTATTTCCTAATTGGAATATTACTAAAAAAGTAATGAGTTCTTTTATTACTTTAATTCCTTTGTGTGGATTTTACATTTATTATTTGCTTATTACAACTGACATTGCATCTCTTACAAGTGCATTCAGTCTTCAATTATCAGAGTATGTCAAATTATTCTCTCAAGAAGGTGGTGCATTAGGAGTCACTGTTCATTTCGTAGCAATGGACTTTTTTGTAGGAAGATGGATTTATTTACAAGGGCAAGAAAAAAATATTTGGACAAAACATTCTTTGATTTTATGTCTTTCTTTTGGTCCTTCAGGTTTACTTTCCCATATCATTACCGCTTATTTTTTCGATAAGAATAATAATTCAGATGACGATGATTCAAATTTGGAAGAAGCTAAAACCGATGCGGCTGTTTCTTAAACTAGTTGTCGGTGATCTGATGGTTCTACAATGCTTTTTACCGTTACTGGATAAAGACTTTCAATCCAGACTCTAGCACCACACATTGGATTATATGGTCGATAGACAATACGACAACCTCCTGGTATTTCTACCTCATGTCCATACTGGTTAGTGTCACCTTGCTTAACTGTAATCACTGGCTCTTGCCGTTGATGTTTCTGATTTTGTTTGATTCTTTGAGTATTAACGTGAACAATAGTCTTGGCTGGCTTTCGCGAATTGCGCCAGCGGGGAGTTGGACCTCTGCTACCTTTAGTAATGATTGGTCTGCCGTTAAACAGAGGAATCAGCCAAATTTTTCCTGTTTTGTACGCTCCCTCAACTCTGTTGTTGAGTAATAGAATTCTCAGTCTAGCTGTAGAGATTTGGAGAATTTTTGCTGCTGCTGTGGTACCTACTATCATTTTAATTTAGTTACTCTAACGTGATCGTAATAGTTTTTTTCTATTTAACCTACTCATTTATTTGCAGAGAACATTTGAGATTTCGTATCACTATATCTCTAAATTCAACTGTCACTAAAAAAGCAATAAATTCTTTTAGTCTTTTAGTCTTTTATTTACTTAAAGGCTTTATATCTTTGTTACTTGTTAACCAAGATAGATCCAGGCTGGCTTACTTCCCTCTAAGATCATGGCTTCTTTGTCCCCCAAAAATGATTTGGATAAAGTTTGAATCAATGCCGATGCTGCTTAAACTATCAATATCTACTTCTCTAATAGTACAAACAATTATTACGAAAATCCATTTTTAGCATAATTTATAGTATTTGAAGCCTAGTAAGTAAAAGTAGTCTTCATATCCTAAAGCTAGCAGGTTCGAGAATAAAAAGACCATGACACAAACCCCGATAGACCTTTTAGAAACAGAAACACCAGATAATCTTGGTCATAATTCGCCGTCAAGATTTCCGCAAACGGTTGTTACCGCGAGTCGAGAAGAGTTTTTAGAGCCGATACAACTTACGGTTAGAGATGCTCAAGACAATAAGACAACTTTACCTGATGATTTGCAGGGTCATTATTTTTTGGTTACTCCTGTTGGCGTGCCAAATTCTACGAAAGTAGATCCAGATCGAGAGGTAGTTTGGGTTAGTAAGGACGGTTGGACAGCTCTGTATAATGGTGATGGCTTGGTTTACCGCTTGAGTTTTGATGGTGGAGATGCTAATTTAAAAAGCCGTCTGATGAAACCCCCTTGTTATTATGCAGACTTAGCTACTTCTAAAGAAGAAAACAGTGAACAATACCAAGGTTTAGGGTTTTCCAATATTGGTATTTCCAGGGGTAATTTAAACAGCCTCGGGATACGCAACCAGCTAAATACGGCTTTTGTCCCCTTCAAGCTGGCGGATGATGCTAGTGAGCGGTTACTTGTTACTTGGGATGTTGGCAGACCCTACGAAATTGATCCAGAAACTCTAGAAACCCTGACTCCCATTGGCAAAAATGACGACTGGTCGGATTTATTGCCAGCTCAAAAACCCCTACCATTCAAAAATTTAATGGGTTCAGCTCATCCTGTATTTGACCCCAGTACAGGTGAAATCTTTACCGTCAATGTCGGTAAGTCCTTTTCTACCATGTTTGCTTTTCCTAGAGCCTTGAAAACCAGACTAGCTGAAAACAAAATTGTGGTAGAGTCCCTGGTGCAGAATTCAGTCTTATCGCAATCGATCCAAAGTCTCCTGGTTTCTCTTTATTCGGGAATTTTGGCTCTGCTTAATCTAGTCGGCTTTTTCGTCGGTACAATTTTTAAGATATTCACCTTTTTTATCGGCAGACATGATTTTGTTCACTTAATTGGTTGGGATGGTAAGCAGGTAGAAATTCAAGAAGGTCGCAAATGGAATATCGTTCTTCCAGGAAATAAACCCCTCAAAATCGATCAAACTGTGCATCAAATGGGGATGACTAAAGACTACATCGTGTTTGTGGAAACCTCATTTAAGTTTTCTTTGGAGAACACCTTGCCCTTTCAGAGAAATTCTTTAGCAACATCGCTCAAGATTTTGCTAACAGACTTCTTCAACTATCCTCAATATCCCTACACTAAGTTATTCATAGTTAAGCGAGCAGATTTAACTCCTGATGCAACTGCTGCCAATAAACCCAAGTTGTTTTTCGGTAAAGCTCAGCTACCAAGGGTTGTCGCGCAGTCAGTAGAGCTAGCCCCAGAATTCTCTCACTACATTGTTGATTTTGAGAATCCTAATAATCAGATTGTGCTTTATGCCAGCCATCTAGCAGGTACAGATATCGCTGAGTATATTCGTATTTATGAACGTTCGGCATATGACGATCGCGATCGCGATGAAGCAACAGATAAGTACGATGATCCAGAATTAACTCCCCGCTTACACAAGCTTGCTGGTAATATTGTTAGTCCGATGGATATCAGTCGTGTCGGACGCTGGGTAATTGACGGAGAAACAGCAGAAATTGTCGATCAGCAGTTATTCCCCGATGAAAGCGATCGCCAAGAGCTTAATCAGCAAATAGCAGCTCATCATCAAGATCCCGAACATAATCAGATAGATCCAAAATACTTGCTCACTTGGTCAACCGCATTTTATGTCTGTCCAGATCAAAGACCAACGAAAAAATATACTGACATCTTTTGGAATAGCTGGGGTTGTTGGCCAGATACCCTAACCTATAGAGCAGTTGAAGCTTATGAAAATTATCCACAACGTCTAGTAGATTTAGATAATGTTGTTGATCTAACTTATGAAGGAGTACCCTCTTGCCTCTTCCATCTCAAAATTAGAACCAATGACGAGAATAAAACTCAGATTGAAGTCGATCCCAATAATTATTATCAATTTGCCAAGAATAATCTCGGAACTTCTACTCAATTTATTCCCCGTCCCAACGCCGAAGATCAGACCGATGGCTATATCGTTTGTGTTGTCTTGACCTCTGATGAATTCTTATCTCAAAGCGATCGCGAAGATAACGATCCAGAATGGTCACAAAATAGCGAAATTTGGATTTTTGATGCCAGAAAGCTTAACGAAGGACCACTCTATAAACTGAGTCATCCCAAGCTAAATATTGGCTTTTCCTTCCACACTACCTGGATGCCAGAAGCTAAGTCTCCGAACAGACGCTTAGATTATGATGTGCGGGACGATTATGAATATTTAGTGGAACAGCTAATAGCTAATCAACCTGAGTTAGGCGATAAAATCCGCCAGTTGTTTGACGAAGAAATTTATCCTCATTTCTCCTAAGACCACTATTATATCCGTCAAGTCCCCCAGCCTTGGGGGATTTAGGGGGCAATCTAGAAGTACCTAAACAAATTAGGATTTAGTATCAGTTTAATTACCCACCTTAATTTAAACCTAACGCGATCGCCTGACGATAAAACACAAGAGCGATCGCTTTTTGCTATTAATATCTATAGTTATTCCCAATAGAAACTATTCCCCGTTCCCCGTTCCCCATTGGTGACAAGTTAAGCAAAAGTCAAAATCGTCAACTACTACATATAGTGCTTGATTTATTATTTGACGCTATATGTAGTTAAAAGCCAATTAATAAGCGATCGCAGCTTTCCAGACCAAGTTTCTAAAAAATCTTTGGAAGCTAAAAGCTAAGAGCTAAGAGCTAAAAGCTAAAAGCTAAAAACCAGTTGATAAACAGCATACAACCTTAATTTGTCACCAATGCCCATTCCCCGTTCCCTAAAAAACCATATCTTATCGTCCTCAACTAACACTCGTTAGCTATATTTTTGAGTTTCCCCCCCCAAATAGACTAAAGTGAGAAATCTAAGTCTTATTACCTCAAGGAAATTTCAAGGCGATCGCCATGTCTGCTGTAACTACTGCCCCAAAGAACCTAAATTTTCCCCTGACCGCTGTTGTCGGACAAGAATCCATTAAGCTGGCGCTTTTACTAGCTGCTATTGATCCAGAATTAGGTGGAGTTGCGATCGCAGGTCGTCGGGGAACGGCTAAATCAGTTATGGCGCGGGCGATGTACAGCCTGTTGCCCCCGATCGAAATCATTAAGGATTCTCTCTACAATTGTGACCCCAATCAGCCGCAAAATTGGGATGATGACACAGTGGCTAAGTATGGCAATACAGATTTAGAAGATATTCCCACCCAAATCGTGCCTGCACCTTTCGTCCAGATTCCCTTAGGGGTAACGGAAGATAGACTGCTGGGTTCAGTAGATGTCGAAGAGTCGGTTAAACGTGGAGAACCCATATTTCAACCAGGATTGCTGGCACAGGCTCATCGCGGAGTTCTCTATATTGATGAGATCAACTTATTAGACGATCAAATTGCCAATCAGCTACTTACTGTTTTAACCGATGGACGTAATGTAATTGAACGAGAAGGAATCAGTTTTCAACATCCCTGTAAACCGATTTTAATTGCCACCTATAACCCCGAAGAAGGTGTTTTAAGAGAACATCTCCTAGATCGGATTGCGATCGCTCTCTCCGCAGACAGCGTACTTTCTTTAGAACAAAGAGTGGCAGCGGTAAATCAGGTAATTGACTTTACTAATTCACCTCAAGATTTTATGAGTGCCTATGAGGGAGATATCGACAGCCTCAAAACCGATATCATTCTGGCACGAGAATGGCTCAAGGAAGTTAAAATCACCCACGATCAGATTTTATATCTAGTGCAGGAAGCAGTAAGGGGAACCGTAGAAGGACATCGAGCCGAATTATTTGCAGTCAAGGTAGCCAAAGCCTGTGCTGCTCTAGATGGTCGAGATAACGTAATCGCTGATGATTTACGTAAAGCGGTGGAACTGGTGATTATTCCCCGGGCAACCACCATTGAAGCACCAAACGAAGACGCACCTCAACCTCCCCCGCCACCACCGCAGCAACAACAACCTGATGAAGAACCCAATCAGGATCAGGATGAAGATGAGCCAGAAGACGAACAGGAAGATGAACAAGAGCAAGAACAAGAACCCCCTGCAATTCCCGATGAGTTTGTGTTTGATATTGAAGGAGTGGTCTTAGATCCTGAAGTACTAACTTTTGCTCAGACGATGCAACGTCAGGGAAAATCAGGGGCACGCAGTTTAATTTTTTCTGAGGATCGGGGACGTTATATCAAGCCGATGATTCCCAAAGGGAAGGTTAAACGAATTGCCGTGGATGCTACCCTGCGGACAGCTGCTCCCTATCAAAAAGCACGACGGGCACGTCATCCTGAGAAGAAGGTAATTGTTGAACAAAGTGATTTACGTTCCAAACGAATGGCACGAAAAGCTGGCTCGTTAATTATATTTGTGGTGGATGCTTCTGGTTCGATGGCATTAAACAGAATGCAGTCGGCTAAGGGTGCGGTAATGCGCTTGTTAACTGAAGCCTACGAAAATCGCGATCAAATTTCCCTGATTCCTTTCCGTGGTGAGCGTGCTGATGTGTTGTTGCCTCCCACTCGTTCAATCACGATGGCAAAAGGGAGACTCGAAACCTTACCCTGTGGAGGAGGCTCTCCCTTGTCCCACGGTTTAACTCAAGCGGTCAATGTGGGTATCAATGCTCAAATGTCAGGAGATATCGGGCAGGTAGTAATTGTAGCCATTACCGATGGTCGCGGTAATATTCCTTTATCCCGTTCTCTGGGGGAAGTGCCCGAAGAAGGTGCCGAAAAACCCAATATCAAAGAGGAACTACTTGATATTGCGGGAAAAGTCCGCGCTAAAGGCATGAAATTACTGGTAATTGATACTGAAAGCCGTTTTGTCTCTACAGGCTTTGCCAAAGAACTCGCTAAACAGGCTGGGGGGACTTACTATCATTTACCTAAAGCAACAGATCGGGCGATCGCCGATATGGCAAAAGGAGCAATTTCTAATTTGTAACTTTAGAGAAAATTATTAAAGTTGAGATTAGTTCAAGCGATCGCCGAAATAACAAGAGGCACAATTTTTAATCTATAAAAAGTTTGATAAAAATAATTAAGCCATCTTCAACCAGCTAAAAACTGTAGCCACTTCCAACTCCAAAGCAATATCTTTTAAAATAGGTAAACTATCGCCTTTTTGTAACAAGACAGGTTGTTGATGAGGAAAGAAAACCAAGATAGAACGATCTTCTGGATTGACCAACCAACCTAGCTGGTAACCATGCTGTAGACAGTAGAGAATATTTCCTGTTACCCGATTAGCTCTTTGTTCAGGAGAAAGAATTTCAATCATCCAGTGTGGACAAAGTAGAAAATCATGGGGAATTTCTCCATCAGCATCAAAAGGAATTCGCGACAGGTTTAGTTTCTGGGAAAGAAAGAAACGCTTCCAGACCGATCACTTTACTGGTTGAAGTAGTCATAGATTTAGAATCTGCAACGCAAGATGAATTTTAGTCTAACAAATCAATCCTTTTACTCAATCACCCTATTCTTTAACTAATCTAAACCCAAATAAAATATGACGAGAATTTACAGGGCGAGTATGTTGATATGCCCCACGACAGAAGCCTGGTAAATCGTCCCAAGAACAACCTTTCATTACAGCGCGGGTTGATTGCTGATTTAGCGTCGAAGTATATTCAAAGACATTTCCTGCCATATCTTCAACACCATAAATACTTTTGCTCAAGGGGAAACTGGCGATCGCACTGGTATAATTTAAGCCACTAACCGCAGCATTTGTACCCATATCTTGCCAATCATTGCCCCAAGGAAAATAGTTACCTGATTCTCCCCTGGCTGCCTTTTCCCATTCTGCGGCAGTTGGTAAACGATAAGTAACCCCAGTTTGTTTGCCTTTCCAGTCGGCATAGGCTATGGCATCTTCATAAGAGACTAATACTACTGGATGTTGAGCTGTATTGGTTGGATAAGTTCCTTCCTGCCACAAAAATTCTGTCACTTTAGAGTAAGGATGAACTAAAAAGCCTTGCTCTTGATATTCTGCCTCAGAAATACCTGGAGTTCGATGACTAGTGACACTAATAAACTCTTGATACTCTTGATTAGTAACTAAATTACGACTAATACAATAACTGGGAAGATTAGCTGTCTGGCGATCGCTTTCCCAATCAAACCAGCTTTTATCCCGTAAATTCTGTTCGGCTTGAGAAGTCCCTGATTCCGTCTGAGATATCGCTGCTGCTGAAATTCTATAGGCAAAATCTCGTTCAGTGCGATCGCTACCTAGGATAAACTTGCCCACAGGAATATATACAAATGAGGAATCCGCTTCACATTCAGAGCGAGTTAAGTCTGATGAGTTAGCAGATTGAGAAGCTTGGCAGCCCGAGGTAGTTAGGGCGATTGTGATGGTCAATATTAGCTTAAACTTATCCAGCTTAAAGATCCTAGTTTTGATCATATTTCTCAAAAAAATTGAGCAACCATTAATGATTATGATTGCTCAGTAGCGATGAACCAGATTAAATGTTGACTCAATAAAATTAGAATATATTGAGGATAACTAAGATGTTATAAATATTTTTTTATTTACCAGCACAGGGATTTCCTGCGGCGCAAGGGTCAACTGATGCTGCACAGGGGTTTACTGCGGCACAGGGATCTACTTTGGGCGCACTCGCACAGGGATTCGCAGCCGCACAAGGGTCAACTGCTGCGGCACAGGGATCTACTTTAGGCGCACTCGCACAGGGATTCGCTGCGGCACAAGGGTCAACTGCGGCACAGGGATTTCCGGCAATAATAGTGGCAGAAGCATTCAAAATAGAGGCATTCGCACCATTAGTAACTAAGGCAGTACCCGCGATAGTTAAAATTGAGGCAGCAGTAAGTGTAGCAAGATATGTAAGTTTCATGGTTCTATATGAGATTAGACTGAAGTATCTTTGATGATTGACTCTGACCATCAAACTCTTTAGATATGAGAGCTGTCTTAGAAGCACATTGAAACAAGCTAAGAATTAATTGATATCCTCTCAGGAGATCTTAAAACTATTAGTTGAAGATTTTCGCTTTAATAGAGACTAGATAGTGAAATTACTTTAAGGGATTAAACTTTTGAATTTTGATTAACAGCTCAAAACTAAGTTGCAGATTAACAAATCAGTTTGCTCCCATACAGCCCAGACTTAAATTAAATTTAAATTTCTCAAATCAATCAAACTTATATTTTTCCTAACTCCTAAACCACCAAAATACCAGAATCTCTCAGCCTGCCTTAAGTTCAGCATAGTTCCTCTTTTTTTTAACTTTTAAACTATTAAGCGTCATGTCCTCTCAACTTTCCACTCAAGGTAATAACATTTCCACAGCAAATCCTGATTGTGAGAACTGGCTTGTTGCCGATGATTGCACCAGAACGGCATACTATCCCCCAGAAACCGAGTTACCTGCCGATCCCTACCGACTTTATCGTTTTTTGACTGATTTAGAAGATGTTTTGCTTGATATTCCCGACGATCGCGATCGCCTCCAAGCAATTATGCCTCTGGTCAGAAATTTATTAACTAGTTCCTACTGGCTACAAATGGAATACGATCAGCCATCCCCCAAAACAGGATGGTCGGTAAAAACCCTCTACCGCGAACCAGATTATCCCCTAACAGTGCAGATGGTAGCTTGGAAACCTGGCACCTCTTCCCCAATTCATAATCATGGCACTTGGGGCATTGTGGCATTAATCGACGGTACCGAAAAAAACCGTTTCTGGAAGCGATCGCCCACTGCGGAATTTCCTGATAAGTTAGAGCTAGTGGGAGAACAGATTTTACAACCAGGAGAAATCATCGGCTTTACTCCCGGGGCAATTCATAGTGTTGAATCAATTGGCGATGAACCCACAATTTCCTTTAATCTTTATGGCAAAACTGATTATCCTCAGCGTTATCAATTCGATATTATTAAGCATACTGCTAAAAACTTTTGAAATTTAAGACAAACTAAATTATGGTATTTAAGGATTAGGCAAATTACGACCATCACGGCATGATGTAGCGTACTAAATCCCTTCTATTTGTTGATTTTCAAACAAATAAGTAGCAATTGGTTTTACAGTTGAGCAATTTAAATTATGTAGGGCAAAATAAGATTATAATTGAATTGTTAATACAGTATTTACTCTGTTACTAACTTACTCTTATTATTTTTTAACCACCTTACATGCAATTGCTTTTAATCTCAAATATTAATTATGCAACTCACGGAAATCTAATTGCTCTTAATCCTTTTGTAATTCTTCCTCTGACATCCACTCCAGAGTGTCAGGAATAACTTCTTGTTTGAGCCACTCGAACATATTTTTATATTCGTTTTTTCTTGGAAATCCTTTTTGCTCTCTCCGTCCTGTCCAAGTGAGATGAACGCTTGCAACAGTGCTGGTAATTTTGCCATTTTTAATTTTGAAACCTGCAACATCATCAGAATCTTGTCTCCTTGCAAAAGGATAAAAGTCTTTGTTAGTTTCTTGTCGATATTCTTTTCTTAATGTTTCCCGATCTAAGCTTTCTATCAAATACCAGGGAACAAAGCCATTGAAGCCATTTGCTTTCAACCAACGATACTCCAGAGGCAGCTTCATAAAGCTATTATTATCTCCATAAATAGTCCTTGATTGTTGCGACGGCTATAGCATCACCATAAAATTATCAACTTTTTATTAAAGTGATCGCTCTACTACTTTGAATATATTTGGTTTTAATCCCAACAAATCCAAACCCTGTTCAAATATTTCATCAATGGGTAACATTTGCCCATCAGCAGTCATAAATTTATGGTCTTTGGTAGCTTTAATAGAGGCACCATTTTCCAAAGTATATTCAAAGACTTCTTGTTCGCCGCGATCGTGCCATTGAGCAACGAGCTGAGTATAGACAAAACCATTACTATCCAATGTGTAAACATGGCATTTTATTTGTGCTTCAACTATTTTACCAATAGGTAATGCACCATATTCTACAGTTAAAACTTCAGTATCGTAACTGAGACAATATTCAGCAAACAATACCATCTGATCAAATAGTTCATTAGCTAGTTCTTTTCGTACCCCATTTTTAGCTGAACCATCAATAAACTTTTCTCGATGCTTCTCCATTTCCGCTAACTTCTTCTTTCCCATGCATCTTCTAAGTAAATCAGCTTCCCCTAAAGAATAACCAGCTAATTCTTGAGCAATCTTCATAATTTGCTCTTGATAAACAATTACACCATAGGTTTCCTTAAGAATTGGTTCTAATATTGGATGTTGATAACTGACCTTTTCTCGACCGTGTTTGCGATCAATAAAAATAGGAATTAATCCTGCATCTAAAGGACCAGGACGATAGAGGGCAGAAATTGAAGAAAGATCTTCAATACCAGAGGGTTTTAAGTCTCTAGTAATCTGTTTCATGCCATCAGATTCTAATTGAAAGATGCCTTCTAAATTTCCCGCACGAAATAGTTTATGTGTTTCCTGAATATCTGCTGGTAGTTTCTTCTGCTTACCTTTGGCAATAATTTCTAAAGCTTTTTTCTCGTCTAAAGGTATTTGATCTAGATCTAAAGTAACTCCTTTAGTTTTCTGAACTAGTCCTGCTGCACGCTGAATAGTAGTCAGATTTTTTAAGCCAAGAAAGTCCATTTTTAATAGACCCATTGCCTCAACATCTTCCATATAATATTGAGTAATTACTGACCCATCATTATTCCTTTGTAGAGGAACAATTTCATCTAAAGGTTGAGAAGAAATTACCACTCCCGCAGCATGAACTCCAAAGGTTTTATTCGTACCTTCAATCCGAATTGCCATATCCACCCAGTTGCGGATTTTGACTGAACCAACTTCTTCTTTATTATCGTTGTATATCTTGACGCTTTCACTTTCGTAAGCCTGTTTAAAAGCGGGTTCGGGGGTATCATCAGAGATCATTACTTTGAGCTTGGCGGGTTTACCCCGTGCTACGGGAATCATCTTGGCAATGCGATTTTGATCGCCAAAGTCTACCCCCAGTACTCGACCAACATCTTTTAATACCGCTTTGGAAGTCATACGGTTAAAAGTGATGATCTGTGCAACGTTAGCCTCACCGTACTTTTCTGTAACGTATTTAATCATATCGGCACGGCGATCAGGACAAAAATCTGTATCCACATCAGGCATAGATTTCCGTTCGGGATTGAGAAATCTCTCAAATAACAAGCCGTGATGAATCGGATCAATGTTGGTAATCTTCAGACAATATGCCACTAATGAACCTGCGGCACTCCCCCTACCAGGTCCCACTGGAATATCATTATCTCTAGCATATTTGATATAGTCCCACACTACTAAGAAATAGGTAGAAAACCCTTTTTCTTGCATAACCTGAAGTTCAACTTCAATCCGCTGCATATATTCAGCGGGAACTTCAGTATGATTGCGACACTTAAGCCTTTCTAGTAATCCTTGGCGAGTAACTTCCTCTAAATAACTATCAGCAGTATGTCCCGCAGGTACAGGATAATCAGGGATACGAGGTTCACCTAGAATGTTATAAGGTTGGACTTTATCAGCAACTTCTACGGTAGTGGCGATCGCTGATTCAATTACTTCATCTTCTAGGTGATCGCGAAATAATAACCGCATCTCGTCGGCAGACTTGAGATATTCTGTCCCACTGTAGCGCAGGCGTTTATCATCAGTAATGCGTTTTTGAGTCAGGATACACAACAAGGCATCATGGGCTTCTACGTCATAGCAGGAAATAAAGTGAGAATCATTGGTAGCCACAATCTTAATCCCTAACTTACGGGCAATATTAACGATTGCCACATTCACCATCCGATCTTCAGGTGAACCATGATCCTGAATCTCTAAATAATAATCCTCACCAAATATATCCTGATACCATTTAGCCACTTTCTCGGCATGTGCGAGATCTCCTTTTAGAATTGCCTGGGGTACTTCTCCTCCCAAACAAGCACTGGTAACAATTAAACCCTCATGATATTTCTCTAGCAATTCTTTATTAATACAGGGACGAGCAAAAATACCACTCCCCTGATATCCTTTGAGATGAGAGATGGTGGTCAGCTTAACTAAATTCTTATATCCCTGAGTGTTTTTAGCCAAGACTACCTGATGATACTTGCGATGGCGTTTCTTCTTCTCGGTAATGTTGACTTCAATGTCGCCATTGATCACATACATTTCATTGCCAATAATCGGCTTGATGCCCTTTTTGCGACACACCTTAATTAACTCGATCGCACCATACATTACCCCATGATCCGTAAGGGCGATCGCTGGCATATCCAACTCCAAACAGCGATCAATCAACTGGGGTATCTGGGATGCACCATCGAGTAAGCTGTAGTCACTATGGATATGTAAGCCAACAAAAGACATAGGGTAAGGTTCGGTTAACAGTCAACAGTTATCAGTAAACAGGTCTTCATTATTATCTATATCTGTCTCTTGTGGGGAGGGAGAGTAAGAATATTTAATTTAGATTGGAGAGAAGGTAAGGCGATCACTATCTCGTAATGATTGCATTAAATATATTTGACTGCTATTGCCAAAATAAAAAAACTCTATATTTTCTATCTAACAAAGTAGGCAGAAATGATTAAAATCATTGCAGATATACTGATAGAAAGACCATTCGTTAGTTTGCAAAAAGAAAATCTATCAAAATGACCGAACTATTAGAACAGGCGATCGCTAAAGTTAAAAACCTATCTGAAAACGAGCAGGATAACATTGCGGTAATCATTCTCGAAGAATTAGAAGCCGAAACCAAGTGGGATACGTCTTTTGCTAATTCTCAAGATCTCTTAGCTAATCTTGCTGGTGAAGCAATGGAAGAATACACAGCAGGAGAAACAAAAGAATTGGAACCTAAAAATTTGTGAAGTCTAGAACTACTAAGAAATTTCGCGTCTCTTTCTCACAATTACCAAAACAAATTCAAATTCAAGCGCGTATTGCTTATCGACTGTTCAAACAAAATCCAAGTCATCCAAGTCTGCGTTTCAAGAAAGTGCATCAAAAATTACCGATTTATTCGGCTCGAATTAGTAAAGATTATCGAGCAGTAGGTCAATTGGACGGAGATACAGTAATTTGGTTTTGGATTGGCTCTCATACTGATTATGAGAAATTATTGTCTGGTATTGAGACGTTGAATGCGATCGCACCATACATTACCCCATGATCCGTAAGGGCGATCGCTGCTTTACTAATTAATCTTTGAAAAAATCTTGTAACTGTAATTGAATGGCGATCGCCTTGCCAATTTTTTGCCAATAATCATCTTCCAAAATCCCTATTTTAGATTTTATTCTGGAACAATCTACTGCTCTAATTTGGCTAAAATGTAGTCCTCGCTCTCGATCTAAATTATTTAGAGATGTTGGTTTAACGTTAACTACAAAAGGATAGTTTCTCGTAGCCAGAAAAGGAACAACAATAGTTAAAGAACTTTGTTTGTTTCCCAGATCGTTTTGCAATATTAGGCAAGCCCTAGTTTTCTTTGCCTCTACTCCTGTTGCTGGATCTAATTCTATCCACCAGATTTCTCCACGCTTATAAATTAAATTACCGTTAGGCATCTTCAATACCGTCTCCTGTTGTACATTCCCAAAGTTGTTTTTCGGAATGAAACTCAGGATCGTTTTCTTGATCTATATATGCTTGTTCTAATAACCTTTCCTCTTCTTCCTTTTTCTCTTGTGCAATTAAATCATTGATATAGGCACTACGATTATTTGTTTTTGTTTGTAAATACTGATATGTGGTGTCTTCTAAGCTGATAGTAATCTTTTGAGTCATTTTAATTTTGGTACGAACAAAAGGTATTACCATCCAATCTTACCATTATATACAGATGATGCGATCGCACTATAAGATTACTATATATAGAAAGATACAAAATATAGTTAGTCATCTCACGCTCAACTTAGTATGTTGCCTTATTTTGATTGAGAGGACTCATGATTAGCATTCTTCCAAGTGCCATGAAAACCAGGAGGAATAACTGAAGGTAAAGCTAAACGACATACGGGTGCTTCTGCTAACCTTTCGCTGTGATAAATTCTGACTTCACTACTATCAGTGTTACCATCATAAACTACCGTCAATAACCAACCCTGTTCGGGATCGTTCTTACTAGGGACTGAGATTGGTTCAGAAGGATAGATATTCTCCCCCAGATCGGCGATCGCCATCTCCCCATTTTTCCGATCAAAACGAGCGATCGCATTGAATAATTCTTGACCATGAGTTACTCCTGGTCGATGGACATTGATATAGGTATAACGCCAATCCTGTCCGACTTTAGCGGAAGAAACTGAGGGGAATTCGTCACACAGGTTAGATATTTGCTGATTACTGGTAACTTGGGCAGTTTGCGGCTCAATCACTAGCGACCATAAACTTCCTGAGGCACTAGTTTCAGTATAGCCAGAAGCAACTTCTTTTAAGTACTGATTGGTAGCTAGATCTTCGTAGCGAGTGAATTCAGTAACAATCTTGCCTTCTTGATTGACGTATCCGTTGGCAAAATGCCACTGAAACCAAGGATCAGTTGTGCCGCTGCTGACAGGGGATAAACTATCTCGGTCAAAGATTAAAATCTCCGTACCTAATTCGGGTTTCCATTCTAGGGAATCACTATAGCTTTTTTGCCCCAAAGCGACGGCAGCCAGATTTACCCGTACAGGAGAAACCAGAAACACTAGATATTGTCCTGCAAAACAGAAGTCGTGAATTAAAGGTAATCCAGAAAGTGTATGGGTATTTTGTTGTTCTAATTTACCTGTAGCATCGCAACGATAAAGATTTAGGATAGCGTTGGCACCTGCACTAATTCCATAGTTAAAAATGTTGCCTGTTGTGGGATCTACTTTAGGGTGTGCCGAAAAAGGTTGCTTATCGCCCAACTCAGATAGCTGATCAACACCAATAGTAGATAAATTAGTCAAGTCCAAAGCATGAGGCTTCCCACCTTCCCACAGAGCTAATAAACGGTCTGGTAAAGCCAACACCGAAGTATTTGCCGCATTTTTAACTGGCTTGAACCAATTATTCCAAAATGCCCCTGGGGCAATCATGCCATAGTTGGGATAGATAAAAGCCTCGACTGACTGTTCATCCTGATAACCTTGGGTTTGCACGTAGCGATAGACCCCACTTGCTCCCTCTTCAGTAAAGTGAACCCCTAAAACAGCACCGTCACCATCAAACCAATGTCCTACCCGCTGTTCTCCTCTAGAAAGTCTAGCAGGACCATTGCGATAGAGCGAACCACGTAAATCGGTCGGGATTGCCCCCTCAATAACTGATAAAGGCGATAAATCGAATTCTGAGGCTGGTTTAGCGATCGCTTGTGACCAAGATTTTAGATTAGAGGCGGTAATCATAATGTTTCTGGTGCGCTTTTATAACTAATTCAAGATTTATAGATTAGCGGACAACGATATACTAACAATGAGAAGCAGAACAAAATAGTATAGACTCTCTTAAATTAGTTTGAGATTAGCTTAATCCAATACGATAGATCAAAATATGAATTCAGGAATCGACTTACAAGGAAGTTTTGTCCAAACTCTACAAGATTTTGGGCTTCCCATTGGTCTAGCTAAAGCGATTTGGCTCCCATTGCCGATGTTATTGATGATTATCGGTGCCACAGTTGGGGTTTTGGTCGTAGTTTGGCTAGAGCGTAAAATCTCTGCCGCTGCTCAACAGAGAATTGGACCCGAGTACGCAGGACCCCTGGGAGTTTTACAACCCGTTGCCGATGGCATTAAATTAGTTTTTAAAGAAGATGTGATCCCTGCCAAAGCAGACCCTTGGCTATTTACAATCGGACCTGTGCTGGTAGTAGTTCCCGTCTTTTTATCCTATCTGATCGTCCCTTTTGGTCAAGATTTGGTAATTACCGATATTAATGTTGGTATTTTTATCTGG
The DNA here is from genome assembly GCA_039179675.1 of Cyanobacteria bacterium P01_G01_bin.67. GTDB lineage: Bacteria > Cyanobacteriota > Cyanobacteriia > Cyanobacteriales > Xenococcaceae > Waterburya. The sequence goes on along the minus strand of JBCDEP010000112.1, from coordinate 3,156 downwards.
ATTTCTTTATCTAGTATTGCTCCCATTGGCTTGTTGATGGCGGGATATGCTTCTAATAATAAATACTCTTTGCTAGGTGGCTTAAGGGCAGCTGCACAATCTATTAGTTATGAAATTCCCTTAGCTTTATCCGTATTGGCGATCGTCATGATGTCTAACAGCCTGAGTACCATTGATATTGTGGAGCAACAGTCTGGCTATGGCATTTTGGGTTGGAATATCTGGAGACAGCCCGTGGGCTTCATTATTTTTTGGATTGCCGCACTAGCTGAATGTGAACGTTTGCCCTTCGACTTGCCAGAGGCGGAAGAAGAATTAGTTGCTGGCTATCAAACTGAATATGCGGGGATGAAGTTTGCTCTATTCTATCTGGGGTCTTACGTCAATTTAGTCCTATCAGCATTAGTATTCGCTATTCTCTACCTAGGGGGATGGGAATTTTTTATTCCTCTAGATCGTTTAGCGGGTTGGATTGGAGTCCCTGAGACAACTTCTTGGTTGCAAATCCTCACTGCTTCTTTAGGTATTATCATGACCCTGGTGAAAGCTTACTTCCTAGTCTTTATCGCGATTTTACTGCGTTGGACTGTACCTCGGGTTCGGATCGATCAACTATTGGATCTAGGGTGGAAATTTCTGTTACCAGTTTCTCTGGCAAACTTGCTGATTACTGCTGCTTTAAAATTGTCTTTTCCTGTGGCATTTGGTGGTTAGCCATACAGAGTTAGCTTAGGTTTCCTGAGCTGTGAAAAATTGAGGCTAGCTGATCATGCTGAAAACAGATAGGTTAAGTCTCAAGTTCTAATTAGATCTCAATGTATAGGTAAAGAGTAAATAAAAATCATGTTTAAAGTTCTCAAACAAGTCCAAGATTATGCCCAAGAAAGTTGGCAGGCGGCAAAATATATTGGTCAAGGTTTGGCGGTCACTTTCGACCACATGCAACGTCGTCCTGTAACAGTCCAATATCCGTACGAAAAACTAGTTCCATCAGAAAGATATCGCGGTCGGATTCACTACGAATTTGATAAGTGTATTGCCTGTGAAGTCTGCGTTCGAGTTTGTCCGATTAATCTGCCTGTAGTTGATTGGGAATTTGATAAGCAGGCTAAAAAGAAAAAGCTGAATCACTATAGTATTGACTTTGGCGTCTGTATTTTCTGCGGCAACTGCGTGGAATATTGTCCCACCAACTGTTTATCAATGACAGAAGAGTATGAGTTGGCTTCTTATGACCGCCACGAACTCAACTATGACAGTGTGGCGTTAGGGCGCTTGCCATACAAAGTAACCCAAGATCCAATGGTTACTCCTCTCAAGGAATTTGCTTACCTCCCTCAAGGTGAAGTTGAGCCTCACGGCTTACCTAAAGGGTCGCAAAGGGCTGGTAAACGCCCCGAAGAAATTCTGACAGAAATTGAAGCAGCGAAACCTAAAGAGAAAGCAGAAACTGAGGGATAAAGGATGAAGAATGAGGAGATAGCTGAAGTATTATCCTCTGAATTCATCGATTTGCCCTGATTATTATTGATTAAATTATTGGAACAGAGGAGAAAATTAGGTGAATTTAGCTGAAGGAGTGCAAATTGTTTCTTTTGGCATCTTAGCAGTAATGATGATTGGGACAGCTCTAGGAGTTGTTTTGTTGCCAAAAATTGTTCATTCTGCTTTTTTGTTGGCTGGGGTATTTATTAGTATCTCTGGCTTGTATATTTTGCTCAATGCAGATTTTGTAGCAGCCGCACAAATCTTAGTCTACGTCGGTGCAGTTAGTGTTCTGATCTTATTTGCCATTATGTTGGTGAATAAGCAAGAAGATTATGCCGAACTTCCTGGTCGTTTAATTCGCAAAGTTGCCACAGCGATAGTTTGCTTTGGTTTATTTGCATTATTGGGAACGATGGTTTTAGCTACACCTTGGTCATTGGACACCACTTCCCCTGCGGTAATTGACAATACAGTTATTGCTTTGGGCGAACATTTCTTTAGTGATTATCTATTACCTTTTGAGCTAGCTTCGGTATTGCTGTTAATGGCGATGGTTGGGGCAATTATTTTAGCTCGTCGAGATTTAATTCCCGAAGCTTTGGTCACTGAAGATTCGATAACTACTAGTTTGACTTTGCCCGAGCGTCCTCGCGAATTAGCTACCCTCAGTGGTGATAGTGAAGAGCAAAGTTAATCAGTTATTAGTCATTAGTCATTAGTCATTAGGGAGAGAGAACAAAAGTGCAGTTAGAATACTTTTTGTTGTTGGCAGCAGCCTTATTCTGTATCGGAATTTATGGTTTAATTACTAGTCGCAATGCCGTCAGAGTTTTGATGTCAATTGAGTTGATGCTCAATGCCGTTAATCTCAATTTAGTTGGGTTTTCTAATTATCTTGACCCAAGTAACATTAGAGGTCAGGTATTTACCGTGTTTGTGATTACCGTAGCCGCAGCGGAAGCAGCAGTGGGGTTAGCAATTGTCTTGGCTATTTATCGCAACCGCGACACCATTGATATGGAGCAATTTAATTTGCTCAAGTGGTAATTAATAAGTGAATTCTCATTTAATAAATGAGAAAGGGTAAACCTTAGGGTGGGCATAGCCTAGAATTATGAGGCAAAGAAAAACAATTTACATCATGCCCACCTCAATTGTATTCAAGGTTAAAATTTTGGTTTTGCTGCACGTTGTTAACTCTACAGGCGATCGCTCTATCAGACTCGTTGCGTAATATTGATTCACTTGACCTGAATTTTATCAACTTATAATGGGCATTCTATAAATATTAGCGATCGCCAAATTTAATTTAGATGCCCAACTATCGACGAGCGTATGTTCCAGGTGGTACTTATTTTTTTACCGCGGAATGCGGTTAGAGGCAGCCCCGTCGTTTTATATGCGAAGCGGTATCCTTTAGGACGGCGGGGTCTCTCTGACTATAGTTACCTGGAGAAAATCAGAAGACACAACGTAATCATTGATTTTCTGCACACCATTCTTGAAGAGCGCATGTGGTTTTTCTGCAGGGGCGACACCAGAGAGAGAAAAGTAAGCCAGGAGAGAGATTGAGTAAAGTAGTCTCCCCAAAAATGAGAGACTATTATCAATAATCTTTTTTGTTGAAAACGTAATAATTCAACTACCTGAATTATATAGTAAACATCT
>JBCDEP010000276.1:0-2932 GCA_039179675.1 Cyanobacteria bacterium P01_G01_bin.67 | reverse complement strand
TTCATTGCTGGGAATAAAGCCAATGCTTTGATAGACAGGTTGTCCTGACGGGGAAGCATGAAGTAGTGCTTTGGTGCAGTTTAAGCTCTTCAGGGCATCGCTACCGAATTAACTAAAGCTGCCGTTGCTTACCTGAAGAGCTTAAACTGCACCAAAGCACTACTTCATGCTTCCCCGTCAGGACAACCTGTCTATCAAAGCATTGGCTTTATTCCCAGCAATGAAATGATGCTAGATTTAAGCTGAATGTCCACTATCGCGATCATTAACTTTGCCAAGTTTGCTGTAATCTTGTCCAGACGGTAGCTACAGTTTGCTTAACTTCGTTTTGAAAACTCCATCTTTGAAAAGCTCGTTCGTAATCCGCTCCTTGAGATTGATAAGCTTTCCAGCCGTTTAGTGCTACACCCAAACCCCAGAAGAGCAAAATATATAGTGACCAAGAAAGAGTACCCGCGACAATCAGATTAAAGGATACTAGAAAGATATTGACGATCGCATACTTGGTAAGCTTCTGCTTAAACTGCTGACGACGATGCAGATCGAAAGCACGCCGCTGACGATCAATAACTTTTTGCTCCAGCCAATCTCTCTCTGCCGCTTGAATCGTTGCATTGCTGATATCAAGCTCAGCGGCAATTTCCCAAAGTTGCTGCCTGCTGAGTTCTTCTTCCGTATGATGCTTGGCGATCGCCAGCTGGAGAATTTGCTGAAGATCTTCTTGATTGTAGGAGTCGGGATATGGGGGAGTTATATCTGACATATTATTACGACATCTATCTATTATCTATTATGCCTGAGATGATTAGAGTTGCTACCGTAATTCTGAGGACGGTTTTTACTAAACTAGCGACGGATGAATTGTAGTTTACGCTTCGTTACAATTTTAATAATCTCAAAAATTAACCATAAATAAAAATATAGAGATATTTCTTCCTAGATACTAGGGGAAATAAGATCGCATTTTTTTAAACAGGAGCATGCCATGAACGGCAATATTCGGATCGGAAACTTATTTGGTATACCTTTTTTTATCAACCCCTCGTGGTTTTTTGTTTTAGGTTTGGTCACCTGGAGCTATGGCTCTGGATTGGCTGAATTTCCTGAGCTAACAGGATTAATGCCGTGGCTACTTGGTTTAGCTGCTGCCCTACTGTTGTTCTCATCTGTCTTGGCTCATGAATTGGGACATAGCTTCGTCGCTATTTCTCAGGGCATACCTGTAAAATCAATCACGCTATTTATCTTTGGTGGTTTAGCTACCCTAGAAAAAGAATCGGAAACTCCCTTGCAGGCTTTTCTCGTAGCGATCGCTGGGCCCTTGGTTAGTCTAATCCTCTTTGGTGCCTTTACTGTAATCGCGACAACAGTCCCCTTAAGTACTCCGATCCAAGCGATTATATCTCTGGTGGCATATATCAATTTGGTACTAGCGTTGTTCAACATGATTCCAGGGTTACCCCTTGATGGCGGTAACGTCCTCAAAGCAATTGTATGGAAAGCTACAGGCAATCCCAATAAGGGCGTTATTATCGCAGGTAGAGTCGGTCAGGTGATTGGCTGGGTAGCGATTGCACTTGGAATTTTGTCTATCTTGGGCATCAGTCAGGTGGGTAGTATTTGGACTTTATTAATTGGAACTTTCTTATTACAGAACGCTGGTTTTGCAGCTCAGTCTGCCACTGTTCAAGATAAATTGAGCCAGTATACAGCTAAAGACGCGGTGATTGCTGATAGTCCGATTGTGTCTCAGAATCTTTCAATCCGTGAATTTGTCAACAATTATGTAATTGGCAAAGAGCGTTGGAAGAAGTTTTTAGTGATAGATGAAAATCAACAGTTAATTGGTGCTGTAACCACGGAAGATTTAAAGCAGATTCAGACTTCCAGATGGAATGAGGTTTATCTTCATGAGTTAGTCAAGCCTGTGGTAGATGCAGAAACTATTCTCGGTAGTACTTCTTTGTTAGAAGCAGCTAAAATGTTTGAAACCAAGAAATCCCCTGAATTAGTCGTGGTTAAAGAGTCAGGCGAAGTTTTAGGTCTACTAGAAAAAGCCTCAATTATTAAATTGATGACTCAGGAAGAAGATATCCAAGATAAGTCAGCGATTAAATCCGCTCAAGAATCAGAAAAAGCGATCGTCAATTAAATACTCGACTGTATTTGCTGGCATTAGACATATCGGAAATAAGATGGTGCGATCGCTGGTTATTCAGCACCATCTCATCTAAAGGCATTGCTTGCAGATTGAGAAACCTGAGTCTTGAGACGCAGTGGAACTTATTGCTCATCTTGCGGCGTACCCCAAAGTTGTTCCCGAGTTGGTCTATTAGTAACTCGGCGATCGCGAAACCAAAAATGCCACCATTCATGAAGTAAGACTCTTCTTCCCATACGGGTGAACCAATTCATACCATGTCTAGCAGTGCGATCGCTTTTCATCTCAATAATCAACAGGAAATAGAAATTTATTTAGAACAGAGACAACAGCAAGCTAAAGCAATCAGGAAGATAAATGAATCTAAGTTCAATTCTCAAGCCATGCGCGACAGATTATTGTCTCGTAAAAGTAGAAAAAACTACATGAAATTCCTCGCCGATGAAAACTTAGACGATAACATATGTCTGATATCACCCATGAAATCGAATTAAAACAAGCGATCGCCGATTTATACGAAGTTTTTGAACCTTATCATTTAAATTCTCACATAGTAGGATGTCCCTGTTGCGTTACAGATGATGACCAAAAATCAATCAGAAGTAAAATATTAAGACAATTAACTGCTGAAGATTTAAATCATTATGCCTTTAATGCAATCTTTACATGGGGGGAAATTGATGATTTTAAACATTTTTTACCAAGATTATTAGAATTAACAGCTTTTGAGCCTAAATTTTTCTGGTCAGATACAGTTATCACCAAACTTTC
>JBCDEP010000163.1:0-14184 GCA_039179675.1 Cyanobacteria bacterium P01_G01_bin.67 | reverse complement strand
TATAACGAAGTTGGCTCAGTCGCATCGGTAGATACTAGCGGTATTCGCTACCCTGTAGTCGTGCGCTTCAACAAAGTTAACTATGCTGGCGTGAATACAAACAACTATGCAGAAGCAGAATTAAAGGAAGTAAGTCCTCCTGCTAAAAAAGCTGCTAAAAAAGGTTAGACCTTTGACTCAAATCAAGAGTTCTAGGAGGGTTAATTGTAATCATCTATTAATCAGCCTCAGCTCATTTCCCCCTCAGTTGTTTATTCGGCTGAGGGTTTTTGACTTTTAACGAGACTGCTTTTTTAATCTTTGAAATGCGAATAACGTGGAATTATGATTTAAAGGCGTAGATGCGATTGATAAAGCCTTTGTTTGTATATTTTTTTGGATATCAATGCGTTTTCGTTTAGCCATTAGGACGGAAAGAATGCCTTTGGGGATATAGCCACCAGCTAAACAGTCGCCTCATTCTGGGCATAACAACATAAGTCATTAGACCAACCAATCCAACTGTAAGAACTAAACTCCGCAATAACATTGGCAGAGAAGCTAAAAAACTGCCGAAAAGTAGATTAATAATGACAATCAAAATAAAAATTGCCATCCAAGTAACGATCGCTATTTTATAACGAGGTGGAGGAATCATTGGACGGGATGCAGAACTATTAACGGCAAACCAGGTTTCTATTCCCGACATTATTTCTAAATTCGGCGGTTTATCTTCCAGACGATTGAGGATTTTGAACCAATGAGCAGCTTCATTGGAGTGACACCATCTTTGATAGTCTGCTTCTGAGGCAAATTTAACTACAATTTGATAATCGTTATTATTTCCTTGTGGCTTCAACACGGTAACGCCTAAATGACCAGGAAATTCCAGCGCAGCATCAATAGTGTCAGATAAAGCTTGTTCAAATTCTTTTTGATTACTTTTACGAGGTCTACGAGTAATCAATACTGTAACGGATTGGTGAGAGTTTAGGTTATTTCGGTCTTGGTTCATCTTTTGTTACTTATAACTTCTTAAAACCTTCGTAAATTTCTAGTACTTTCTTTTCTCCCAATTTCCCTGGCTGCGAAACAGAATGTTCCATTTCAATAAGTCCGTCATATCCTTTAGATAGAATATGCTTGAGGATAGCTTGATAGTTCATCTCTCCGCTATTTGGTTCAGTTCTTTTGGGTGCATCGGCAATCTGAAATAGAGCAATTTCATCCCAGACGCGATCAATGTTTTCGATAATATTGCCAGTTTCCATCTGTGTCTGAAATGTATCAAAAATCAGTTTAACCGCAGGACTATTAACTGCTTTTACAATTAGATAGGCATGAGAAATCGTGGTTACAAAAGTCCCTTGCCACCATTTACCTGTAATTGCCTCCACGCCTAAAGTTATCCCAGCAGATTCAGCTAATTCGGCACAGTATTTAAGATTTTCAATCATGTTAGCTGTTTGATAATCTCTTTCTAAGCTTGGGTCTAAAACACCAGAAAGTGTAGTGACATATTTACCATTGACTCGTTTAGCTACATTAATAGTTTCTTTAAGCTGTTGCAGTAAAATATCTTTTGATTCTTGTGAGTCACTGACAAAAGTTGGGCGATCAAAAATTAAGTTATTTACAAAACAACCCATTTCCAGATTATGTTTGGCTAATTCCTTACCAATTTTTTCCTGAACTTCGACAGGACGAAGCTTAAGAAAATTATCTTCAATGCCAGAAAATCCCTGGTCAGCAATGAATTTAATCTGGTCTATGGGGTCGTTTCCAGCACTTGCTGGAAACATAAAGTCTTCTGGTGAGCTTAGTCCTATATGGGGAGCGAATTTCATGTTTATTATTAGTTTGGTTGAGAGCTATTATTGTTAAAGTTACAGAAGAAAATTCTTAATTGACTCGAAGTTCATTTAGCGATCGCATTTCTTCGTCAGTAAGAGTGATTGAAATTGCAGCCATGTTTTCCTCTAAGTGGGCAGTAGTAGTAGTAGTAGTAGTAGTAGTTCCAGGAATTAACACAATGTTGGGATCATAGTGTAACAGCCAAGCTAAAGCTATTTGATTGGGTTTTACACCTTTGTTGTTGGCAATATCTGCTATTGTTCCCTCTGCTTTTCCAACGGTGCGCCTTGTTTTAGTGAGTGTGCGCCCAAAGAACCATGAGGAATAAAAGCTATGTCATTTTGAGTACAGTAATCTAAAACCGACTGATAAGGTAGAGGTATCTGAATGTGTAGTATTATTTATGTTTTTTATTACTAATAAAATTCTTGGCTACTATTTTTGATTGTTATTGTGCAGAGTTCATCGCACCTGAAAACTCAATGATATTGCCATTATTGTCTTTAACGAAGCCTACTCTTACACCAACTTGAGGAGCATCAAATGCTTCAATAAATGTCGGTACGCCTTTATGATTTAACTCGGAAATTGCATCATCAACGCTGTCTACTTTAAAACAAAAATGTCCCACACCAGTTGTTCGCAGTGCTTCTCCAAAGTCTGACATATTTGGCATTCCAGAACGGGATTGAGTAGTTCCCACTACTTCAATACGAAATCCATTAACATCAAGATAGGCTAACTGCAAATCGGGTAATTCATCCACAGTCCATTCTTTTTCAATAGTTGCGTTAAGTTTCTCTTGATACCACTGAAGCATTTCTTGATAGTTGGGAACGCTAATCATTACGTGGTCAATTCGCATTGAACTAAGTCCTGTTTTAGTGTTTGTATTGAAATTTGACATCAATTTTATTTCGTTAGGTTTAAGCAAAACATTAATTGTGGATTTTCATCAGTGAAAACGTTGAGTCATTTCTGCGACGCGACGACCTAAAGCTTTGCCAGTCAATTTATCCTCTTGGTTGGGGGCAACGTCTACAGGTTCTTGTGCTGCTTGCCCCATTGCACCGATGTATCCTCCCAAACGATTAATTCCCGCTTCATTGCCAGGAGTTTCATCTAATCCAACCCAAATCATTCCTTGTTGGGCTGCCAAAATAAACATAGTCATTAAGGCGTTCATTTTGTCTCCACTAGGACTACCAGAAACGGTAAAGCCAGCAGCGAGTTTATCTTTCCATTGACGAGTGAAATAAATAGCTGAACTAGCATCAATAAAAGCCTTAAATTGAGCCGAAACACTACCCATATAGGTAGGACTGCCAAAAATAATGGCATCAGAAGTATTTAGTTGTTCCATGATTACTTCATCTTGCCAACGTCCATCAACAATTTGACTCCCTGTGATAGCTAGTAGATTGACTTTGGTTTCTTCAACTGAAGTGGCACCTTGAGCTACTGCTTTTGCCATTTGAGTAGTATGACCTGAACCAGAATGATAAACAATTGAGATAGTTTTCATTTAAAAAAGGGTTATTGATTATTGGTTACAACGTAAGCGATGGAAGGTTTTTAATTAATTACTGTTTACTCGTTATAAGAATTAGTCTTTGAAAGCCGATGAGTAATCTTGAGTAAATTGTTCAAATGTTATCGGCTGTTTTTCCGTTACATCTGCGATCGCCTCCGTGATTCCCGATTGTGATCCACGTATAATTGGCTTTTGGATAAATATATGCCAATGAGTAGGTTGTGATTAATATTGCAATTGCTCGCAATAATTAACAGCAAAATCTTTCCAAGTATTAGGTTTACGTCCTACTATTGCTTCAAAGTTATCGAAAGTTGCGTCAGCTTCAGGAATTTTATCTGCGACATTCAACTCGAACTGAGTGTAAACACAGTTCATATAGGCATTGGGATAAATACCATCTACCCCTTCTTGTAAAGCATTATTTAAAAACTCTTTGGTTGAGTGGACTTCTGTTTTAAATGGTTGTCCGACAACTTCTGTGAGAATCTCAGCCACTTCATCTATCGTTTTAGCGTCGTAGCCAAGGGGTATAGTTTGACCGGCATATTTCTCTGGATATAATAGAGTTTGAACAACTACCGCCGCTAAATCGCTACAGTCGATCCAACTCCACCGCGCATTACCAATAAAGTTAGCAATTACACCATTATTCAACCAACCAAAGCTAAAAAGATTTTGCATGAAAGCTTCGGGACGGAGATGAGTATAGCTAAAGCCTAGTTTTTCGATATATGCCTCGATAAATTGATGCCATCCCCAATGAGCAACTTCATTTGTAGGTGCAGTAGATGCGCCGATATGAACTATGTGTTTCACTCCTGTCTGTTTAGCCGTATCGAGAAATCGTTTACTTTGTCTGAGCATATCAACGGTGTAGCCAGTTAATAATAAGGCGTGATCAACATTTTCTAGTGCAGGAGCGATCGTTTCGGGATTGTCTAAATCTAGAATTACGCTATCAATGCCTCGATCTTTAAATGCTTGAACTTTTTCGAGTGAACGAGTTGCCGCAATAACATTGACATCTTCGTTATCTAAAAGTTGATTTACGGCTTCTCCACCGACTTTACCTGTAGCACCGAGAACTAAAATATTTGGCTTGTTACTCATAATTAACCTCTGTTTTTACTGCGAATACTAATTACTTGATACTTATTACTCACTACCAGTTGTTGCATCTTTTTGAACTTCCCGTACTTCACCTTGCCAGCCAGTATGTTGCAACCAAGTTTCAAAATTCATCAAGTTAGGGTGGATTTTTTTTAAAGCTTCATGGTCGCGATAAGGACCGTATTCACGATGAAACTTAAATTGATTGAGAGGATCGTGAACGTTGGGCATATCAAGAGCTAAAAATTCTTCATCACTCATAGGTTGATATTCTGCGGGAATACCCGTTACTTCCTCAAAAGTAGCTGCAATTTGCGCAAAAGTTAGGCGATCTCCACCGATTTCTAGTGTTCGACCACCCCAAGTTTCCCGATGGGCAAACATATGGGTTGTAAACCAACCAATGTCATCGAGAGCAATAAAAGGATAGGGAGCATCTGCGGCTGGTACAGAAAAAATTAGTCCTTCCCGCCCGTCACTAAGTTTTCCCGAACGTGGCTTCATATAAGCGTTGGGCATGAGAGCTATCGGGATCTCGGGTAAAAGCTCGAATCTGCCAGTTATTTTCTCTATCTGTCAATAAATGTTTGACCACATAGCTACCCATTGCCCCCGTCGCGCCGATAACTAAAATAGTTCCTGTTGATAATGATTTCATATGTTTCTTTTAAAAATTAAATTTAAGATTAAGCAATCTCAATAATTGCTTTCCCAATCATTTCTCCACTATCTTGTGCTTGATGGGCTTCAACCACTTCATTCAAAGAAAAACGGCATATTATGATGTAACGCACCTGCTCTCAAAGCCTTATTTATATCCTCCGTAGCTTTCTTCTTTGCTGCTTCAGGCATGGTATAAACCAAAATTAAACGGAATGATGGTATTGATAAGCTGCATCGAGAGAAAGGGCAATTCTGGGCGATCATCTGGATTCACACTAGAATAAGAAACAATAACCCCATTTGGACTTAGTACGGCATTGGTTACGGGTAGATTGGCTGTAAAGTTAACATCAATAACGCGATCAATACTTCGTTCATTTCCTGTGATTTCTTTGATACGCAGCTGTTTATTCGGTTAAAAGCCTGTAAAACCTCCAATAGCCGAATAGTTAATTATGTGACCGCTTTTTTGTTGGCGAATTTGGGGGAGTAGGTTGCGAATTACCCGCAGGCTACCCAAAAAATTTGTATCGAGCATTTGTTGAGCTTCGAGATCGCTGGTTTCTTTGATTGCTCCTACTAAACTGTATCCTGCATGATTAGCCAGTTTATCGATCTGTCCTAAATTAGCGCTCGCCTTTTCCACCCCAGCCTGAACTTGTACTGGATTGATAATGTCCATTTCTATGGCTAAGGCATGTCCTGGGGATAGTGCTTTAAACTTCGCTATCTGTGATTGATATCGCGCTGAGTGCCAGCAACATGACCACCCTGTGCTAGAATTTTCTGGGCTAAAGCGTGACTTAAACCTGAAAGAAACACCTGCAATTAAGACTTTTTTATTTTCAATGTTTGTCATGACTATACTTCTCCATCTTTAGGTTGTTTTTAAGATCTTCAGTTAATTTAGAATCTATTAGTATGATTGTCTTCTCAGATCTTGCTAGTTCTTTCTTTTTCTTGCGTTTTCAAGAATAGCGATCGCTTGTAGATTAAAAATCATGCTACCTCTTGCATCCATTTAAGGCATTTTGTTAATTCTTGCTGCATTTTTTGAGCATTTGCATGGTATCGTCTGCCATGTCCTGGTAATACCCATTCAAAATTGTAGTTAGTTAGCTTTGCCATCGATTTGGTTAACTCCGTCCACGAATACCAACAAGCACGACGAAAAGCAATAAGCTGATGATAGTTATCAGACCATGCTAAATGGTCGTCAGTAAACAAAAATTTGTTGTCGTATAGTAAAACGGTATGCCCTTCAGTATGACCAGGAACGGTAATAATGAGCAGATCTTCAGCTAACTGATAATTATCTGTACCAGTTAAAACAATTTCCACATCTTTTGTATCCTGAGAAATCTCGTCCTGATGTAAAATGCGTTGCGCAGCTATGCCGTTAGGCTTATCGCAACCAAAATGGGCATTAAATTTGCGATGGTCGGCAACATCATCGCGATGGGTGAGATACAGATATTTAATTCCTCCCATCTGTTCGATTTGTTTGACCAATGGCGGCGTGAAACGAGGAGAATCTACTAAAATATTTCCTTCAGGGCGTTGAATTAAGTAACTGGCAGCACCAAAAGAAGATTCCGAATGATAACCACAATGATAAACATTTTCGGCGATCGCTAGCGGAAATCTGGATTGTACTAGCTTGATTTCCTGGGGTTTTTCTACCGTACCAATCGAAGCTGTCGGACAAGCTAGCAGTGCTTCCAATGCTTGAATGCGTTCTTCTGAATTACTTGGTTGATTGTATACAGCAGATTTAGAGCCTTCTTGACGGTAAATATTTGGAGCCATCCAACGGCAAGTATCGCAGTTGATACAAGAGCGATCAACATAAAAATCACCATCAATATTTTGAGAGCGTCTTTGTTGTAAGTTAGCCATATTGTTAATTTGCAAATCTTATGAGTTTAAATTTCACCACCAGTTAAATGTTCGTGAACTAGTTGCCATTGACCTTCAAGACGTTTCCAAACATGAGTACCATATTGTTTGGCTTTGATTGTTCGTCCGTCTTTTCCCTTTCCGCCACCAATCCAAGAAAAGGTAGTTACAGCAAGATCCCCATCAATTTTAATTTCAAAATTGTCTTCTAATTCGACTTCCCAATAGCTGATGTTTTCTTGCATGAAAGGTACCCAGGTATCGAGATATTCCTGTAAACTACGAAGCACCACTACCTCGTTTTTGTAATTATCGAAAACTAATATTTCATTTTTTCCTGTAGCAAAAATATTTTCAAAACCGACTCCTGTAAATAGTCGATCTTTTGGAGAAAAAATGGATAACCATCGAGCTGTAAGTTGACGAATTTCAGCTTCGTCTTTTGTTGGTTGATTTTCTGTAATTGTGGTCATGTATTTCACCTCTAAGTCAACAACGTTACGGTACGTAATTTATGCGGAGAAAAAAACGCATCTAATGTGATCGCATCAATTAAATTATTCATTGCCTTGTAAGGAGGAAGGAGCAGATAAATGTTCGTGAATCATTACCCATTTTCCATTTCTCTGTTCCCAAATTCCCGTTTGTCTTTGTACCAGCTTTAATTCCTTTTTACCCTCAAGTCGAGCAATAATATCATGTACAACCGTAGTCCAGACCAAATCGCCACTTCGAAACACGTTTAGGTCTTCTCTAGGTTTTAGTGACAGCGATTTCATATTTAATGTTTGTCGCATTTGAGCAAATGCGGTTTTCATCTCAGAAACATTAGCAAAACTGCGCGGCGTGACAGCATCATAATGTAGCAAATCTTCATTAGCATAGAGTTGTTCTATTTCTACCCAATCTGGTTCTCCTGCTTCGGTCGTCCAGGCTTGACCATACTCATTGATTCTAGTTCGTAGAGATTTTAAATCCTCTGTCAGATTTTTCTCAATCTTAGACATAATTTTTACTCTTCGTTAGAAAGATAATTCAGTTTGTATATATTTAACGTTACGATACGTAATTAATGTAGCGAAAATTAAAGGAATATGTCAACCACTAAAACTAAAAAAAGCTCAAAGCAGCCTATGAAATGCTGAATAAAGTTGGGTTTATGAATTTAACCACAGAAGGAGTCGCAGCGAAGGCAGAAGTCAGCAAACTGACTATCTAACAACATTGGAAAAGTAAAACAGCACTGGCAATAGAAACCATAGGAAAATGTACGACTGCATATTCCCTATTCCCTCAAAACGACAAAGGGCTTGCCCGCATGTACTTAGACCATGAGAAAATTGATTAGAACGATTATAAATTTGTGAATGAAATAGTCGATATAGTGATAAATGGCTAATGCTCTACTTATGTTGAATAAACGGGACTGCCACAAGTTCCCCTTCAACCTCACCTACGGTAACTTGCAAACCTGCTCCTCCTGCTTTGGTGCGAACATAGCCCAAGCCGAAATGACCCGAAGGAGTATTTGTATAGCTAGTCAAAATTCCCACTTTGCGATCTTCAACCATAATTGGGGTTCCTGGGGTAGCTGGCTGGCTTAATTTGATTCCCCAGAGCTTTTGTTTGACTCCATTGTAGGTATTTAAACGAGCAATAGTTTCTTGTCCAATATAGCAACCTTTCTCAAAGGAAATGGTCTGCCAAAGTCCTGCTTCTAAAGGATTATAGTCTTCCGCTAATTCTTGATCTGGAACTGGTCTGCCTTGTTCAATGCGGAGATTTTCCCAAAGGCGATCGCCAAAAGGAACTGCCCCTGATTCTAGTATTGCTGACCAGACAGAAGCCGCGCGATCGCGTGGCACAATCAAAGTATACCCTTGAGTTGTCAAGCCACTTCCTAGGGCAATTCGTACAGGAATATCGGCAATATTTACTGTTTGATGTTCTCCAATTTCTTGGAGTGAAATAGCTTCAGAAGTTATTTGGGATAGGAGAGTAGAGCTTTGTTCCCCAAAAAGGCTAAATATAACAGAACTAGCAGAAATATCAGTTAATTCAACTTTGTCAAAGGGAAAGATAAAGCGGTCGAGCCAAGTTAAGAGCTGTTCTCGACGGTTTGGCGAAACTAGAACTAAAACAGAATCTTCGGTGACATAAGCCGTGGCTAAATCCAGGGTACGCGCTGTAGAAGTGACAAATACGGTATCACACCCTTCCCCAGGCAGTCGCTTTTCAAAGTCGTTGGTACTTTGATTATGCAGATACCGCAGCCGATCTGCTCCCGTAATCTTGAGTAAACCCCAATGAGAGCGATCGCAAATTGCTACTCCCTGATTGATGGCATTTCTGGCATCTGTTTCGTTATCAAAACTTAAAACAACGTCAGCTTCACTAACAATTGCTCCTGCCGATTCTTGTATTTTTCTTAATTCCATTATTTACTAATATGCAGCTTATGATCAGTGTATAAATAATTACCGTTTAGGCAAAGTCTCAAAAACTTTTCTGACATGCTGTTGCGCTTTCGATTCCAATAGTTGCCAGTCGATCTCCCCTAAATCGTCGAGTAAACGAGTGTCCACCTCAACGGGATAGGCTCCCTCATCTTCCTGACTAAATAGATGTTGAACTGGCTCATATTCTTGAAAGCACACTTTATAACACAGTTCCCAGACATCAATTTCCACCCGATATTCGGCACTAGTGAGACATAGATGATAACCAGGAATCGGAGAAGTTACTTCTTTGTAGGTTCCTTTCCAGTGAGAAGATTCAACTTCTTTACGAATATTATCAATTACCCGCAGCATTGCAGGCTGCATTAACATTTCGGCTTGTTCCCAAGCCAACCTATTTTTAAAAGTTGGTTTCATTGTCAGCTTTAGTAAAGTTAGTATAGTGAGAATTTATTAGTTTTTCCTAAAGGATACAGCTTCGCATATGGCTCATTGCTTTAAGCTACTACGTACAGCAGAGAATTAAATTATTTAATCGTGCAATTGAGAATTAACTTAAGACTTGAAAATAATAAGCTGCTAACCGCAACTTTCCGAAGTTGTTTAGAATGTTGGGGAAGAGTTTTATATTTGAAGGAGACGATATGGTTAACGTAGCCGTAATTGACTACGATATGGGAAATCTTCACTCTGCTTGTAAGGGTCTAGAAAAAGCAGGTGCAGTACCCAAAATAACTAATTCTCCTGAAGATATTTTAAATGCTGATGCCGTTGTTTTGCCTGGAGTGGGGGCATTCGATCCAGCTATGCGGCATATTAGAGAACTTAGTCTAGAGGAAACCATCAAACAAGCTGCCAGTACCAAACCTTTTTTAGGGATTTGTCTAGGCTTACAAATTTTATTTGATGGTTCAGCCGAGGGTACAGAAAGAGGATTAGGAATTGTACCAGGGATTGTACGTCGTTTTAAAAGCGAACCTGGGATTACGATCCCGCAGATGGGTTGGAATCAGCTAGAACTAAGTCAGCCACAAAGCGAGTTATGGCGAGATTTGCCTCCAGATCCTTATGTATATTTTGTCCATTCTTTTTATGTCGCTCCTCAAGAGCAGGCTCTCAACTCCGCAATGGTTACCCACGGTTCACAAACGGTAACTGCAGCGATCGCTCGTGATAATCTAATGGCAGTTCAGTTTCATCCAGAGAAGTCTTCGGATAATGGACTGCAAATCTTGTCCAATTTCGTTACTCTCGTAGAAAATAAGTTATTGCTTAAGAGATAAAGTTATTACAGAATAGACGAGGCAGACAATCATTTTAAAAAGCTGATAGCCGATAATCAAGAATGGCAACCTTAAGAATAACTATCCTATAATCAGTAACTCCTCAATAGGAATTAGACTGAAACTGTAGCTTCCCCTGCTGCTGAGTTAAGCTTTGCTGCATAAACTCCAGACAGCGATTCTGCTCATCTGCGACTACAACCTGGGCAGAATGTCCCTTTGCCATTACTTCAGCGCGATCGCGGTATTCATAGGCAATAATAATTAAGATGTCCCCTGGTTTACAGAGTAAAGCAGCACCACCGTTAGGACAGATGCCTCCCTCTCCTGGAGTTCCTGCGATTGCATAGGTTGACCATCTTTTGCCATTGTCGAGGTTGATTACGTCTACTTCTTCCAAGGGCAAGATTCCAACTTTATCCATTAAATCTTGGTCAATGGTAATACTTCCGACGTAGTTGACATTAGCTTCAGTAACTTTGACGCGATGAAGCTTAGCATGCATTAACTTGATCTGGGTCATCAATTTTTTCTAAACCTGATATTTCTATCATAAACTGCGAAGTAAGGTGATCATTGACTAGTAAATATTTATCAGTAATCAATCTGATTAAATTTCCCTATGACTAGGTTTTTGCAGATACTCAAGTTAGCAAATAGCTTGCAAGCCAGTGACTAATCTGGTAACTCCCTCCACAGCTGTTGCTGGTTGCAAATTACCATAAGCCACCCGCAAATAACAGCCTGTTTCCATACCAAAAGTGCTGCCAGGAATTGCCGCTACTCGATATTTTGTGATTAACTTGTTGACTAACTCAAAATCATTCAAGTCAGTTTTAACCTGCAAAAAGCAATAAAATGCGCCAGCTGCGGGAGTAATCGTGCAAATATTACCAATAGATTCCAGACCCCCCCAAAAAATATTTCTTACTTGATTGATTTTTACTAAATGTTCCTTACAGAAGTTTCTCCCTGCTTGTAAGGCTCCCCATGCAGCATATTGAGATACTACAGGGGGACAAATTAAGTTGGTATCCTGTACCTTTTTAATCGGCATTAATAGATGTTGGGGAATCACCATATAGCCGATGCGCCAGCTAGCAAAACCATAGGCTTTAGAAAGACTAAACAGAGAAATTGTATGAGCTGTACTCTCAGGGAAAGTGGCAGGAGAAGTGTGTTCAACTCCGCCGTAGGTAAAATATTCGTATGCCTCATCACTGATATGGTAAATACCACGATCGCTACAGAGTCGATTAACTGCTTGTAAGCTAGCTGCTGAATAAACTGCTCCTGTGGGATTATTGGGAGAAATGGTAACGATGGCTTTGGTTTTAGGTGTAATGGCTGCGGCGATCGCTTCCAAGTCTAGTTGATAATTGGCATCGGTGCTAACTAAGACAGGATGACAGTTTGTCATGGTAATTGCCATCTCATGATTAAAATAATAGGGAGTATTGAGGATAATTTCGTCTTCTACGTCAGTAATTGCCAGGATGGTACTGAGAAAAGCCATATTACTCCCCGCAGTGACAACAATCGCATTTTTATCGCTAATTTCCAGCTTATTTTCTATGGCTAATTTATGAGTGATCGCCTGAACCAAAGGTTCAATGCCAGTAACGCTTTGATAAAGATGATTGCTCGGTTGTTCCCAGAATGACTGTAAAGCAGCGATCGCCTGTTCTGGTGGCGGATAATTTACTACGCCTTGACCAAGGGAGATGGTACCAGGATGATTGGCAATGAGCTCGCTGATTACGGGAATCAGCGGTAACTGTACCCGCTCCATCCGAGAATAAAAGTTTTCCGCAGTTGATGACATCGAAGTCTTGATTAGTTGAGCTATAAATCACTTTACCTTATTGGTAAAATCAGCAATTCAGTTAGGGATTATCATTCACGTAATCATGTTCACCAAAGTGACGTAAGGATAATTTCCCAGCTTGCAACACACAGCTAACTCTAGTTTTTTGCGTTACCCGAAAATGATCAATCTCCGAACTCTGACCCCCATAGGTTTCGTATAAAATTCCCCCATCTCTTCTCAGGATAGAGCGATCGCCGTGATGTTTATGAAGTAAATAAGAAATTTTCGCCAAGGTTTCCTGGAGCTTGATGCGTTTATTGTGATCTTTACTATGATTAAAGTCTTCAGTAAAACTGGGTTCATAATCTAGATTAGGAAACGGTAATAACTCTTCAGTTAATAATTCATGTTTACATTCCCCCCAAACTAATTTACCCCAGGTAGATAATGTCATTTCATCCTCCAGCACATACACCAAAGCTTCGGGAATTCCTCTGGCGGTAGCAACTTTAAGATCTGCTCCTGCATTCATCAACGCTAACTGTAATTTATATGGTTCAATGATGGCGCGATCGACGTTAATGGAAATGGGCAAACGGGGAATAGTAATTAATTCGGAATCCTGACTCTCGAAAATATAGATAATGGCGTCAGCGTAAAACATTCCCAGAGTATTCATATATCCTTGCAAGCTTTTAAATCCACCCACAAGATTGAAGTAAATCTTATGACTATGTTGATAACTTTGATAAATATCTTCTCTCAACCAGACTAAGAGATGATCGATTCCTTCGGCGAAGCTAGCAGTATTAGCAGTTGAAAATCCTGGCGGGACATAGATATTGACACTTACGCCATTTGCTAAGAGAAACTTTTGAATAATTTCTGCGGTTGCTTTACCCTGAGCTGTATCAGTAGCAATCAAATAGTGAATATCCTGTTTGCATAATCGAAGATCGTTGCTGTATATACCGTAAATACCATTAAGCTCGGCGCATGCTCTTCTAATCGTAGCGGGATTACCTGCCTGTAGCTTTTTGCTCGCTCTTTCCTTGAGCTGTTTAATAATCTCGACAACTGCTTCAGGAGTATTCTCACAGCTAAAGTTACTATAGTCTGATAGTTGTCTAAACCACTGGCTTTCTGTCTGGCGATCTATCTGATTGGTTAACAAGCTTGTTCCTACGGTGGAGAGAATAATTTTTAGATGTGTATCAAAGCTCATATTAAAAATAAAATCTGCTCCTAGTCTTCTCTTTCATTTAAAATACGGGCTAAATTTCCTCTAGCGAAAGAACAGACTGTTTTTTTTAACCCAGAAGGTAGATTATTTAATAGCCTCAGCTAATAGCTATCACCCCAGAGATTTCTTTAACAAATTAATACTCGATACGAAAAAGGCAGGCAATTGCCCACCTGATATTAAAAAATAAACAAAAGTATCTCTAACAATGGTTCGGACAATTTTTAAAAACGAGGAAAAAAGCTATCCATGTGATAAAGGTAAAAGTGTTGAAAGATTACCGCACAATGGACAGCGTTAAAATAATTATACAAAGCTTACTCAATTCAGCAGGGGATTTGACACAG
>JBCDEP010000217.1:0-8601 GCA_039179675.1 Cyanobacteria bacterium P01_G01_bin.67 | reverse complement strand
GGGACAACACTCGAACAGATTGAGCAAAAGTTGTTTCAGTTCTTAGATTCTAATCAGTTTCTCTCGGCTCGACAAGTTCAAAAGACACTCAATTTCATTTTCTCACTTGTTGCTTAATCTTTTAGTGGGAAGGGAGTAAGATATTTTTTCTGAAACCATTACTGAGTATTCGTTACTAAGTTTGAACACAATGTTTTGACGATTGAGTTATTTAAGGAGCAAGTCATCTAATTCTTGATATTCTGGTAGTTTACTCTTGATTTTTTGACCTTGGCGAATCACAATCCGATTATGTTGCGATCGCGCTAACAATTCGCTAAAGTAACGAGCGGGAAAGATAATTAAATCTGCTGAATTACCTGGTAAAATCTGACCGAGATCTAAACCCATAATCTTCGCTGGAGTTGTAGTCACACTCTCGATCCAGTTGACATAGGGAGTATCCAAATGAGCAATTCTTACTGCTTGTTCAAACACTTCTAAGACGTCATGATCACCAAAGCCAAAGAAAGGATCGCGGCAATTATCACTAGCAAACGCCACGAGTATATCATGTAGCTGTAATTCACGAACTTTGGTCACACCCCGCCAGTAAGGAGTCGTATTTGCCTGACGATCTTGGAGATATAAGTTGCACATAGGTAAGCTAACTACAGCAATATTTGTCTGATGGAGCAACTCGATGGTTTGCTGCACTACCTCGGCAGCTTGCACTGCTAAACTACAGCAATGTCCACAGGTAATCTGGTTGGTAAAATCATGACGTAGCGCCGCCTGGGCTATTTTTGGTAAACACTTTGAATCAGGATCGCCATTTTCATCGGCATGGAAATCTAAGTCAAGATTTCTGGCTTTGGCGAGGCTAAATATGGTGTCTAACTGCTGATCTAACTCAGAATTTTGCCAGGCAACACCACCCAAAACTCCCCCAATCTGAGCAATTTTATCCGCCAGTGCCACCCCATCTGCGGTTTGATAGTAATCTAAGCTGACTAAACTAACAGCCTGCAAAGTAATTCGCTCTTGCCATTGAGACTGTAGCTCGCCAAACACAGCTAAACTTATATCCGCCTGTTTGCCGTAGGAATCTATATGAGTACGAATAGCTTGAGTCCCATGAGCATAGCTGCATTTAAGCCCAAATTCTAGGCGTCGATAGACATCTTCAAACTCCCAGAATTTCTGGCTATCAGCGATCGCCCTGTCTAATGCCATGTCAAAGGTGCCGTCAACATTTGGCGATCGCTCCCAAATGTGACCTTTATCGAGATGGGTATGAACGTCAACGAAGCAGGGTAAAACTATCTGCTGCTGTAAATCTAAACAGGGAATATCTTTAAAGCTTGAAGTTGCAGGAATAACTTGCTCAATTTTTCCCTGACTAATTTGAAGATCGACTAATAACAAACCTTCTCGTGTCGTTGGCAGAGAATGATCTATATCAAGTAAACAACTAGGAATATGAGCATTAACTAACCAATATGATTCAGTGTCAAAAACCATTAATATCTGCCTGAGAAAAATTGATGTTATTTAATTATTTGTAGAACTTTAATTTATTTGATTTTGAGCTAATAATTAACTACTAACTATCAAGATCCAATTGATAAATTTCGCGCCGAGAGCGATCAGTCAACTTAGCCAACTGACGACTGGCTTGCGATCGCGTCATCCCTTGAGCTAATAATTGCTGTAGCTCTTGTTTTAACTCTGTTTCTGAAGTAATTAGATTGGTTGGTGCTGCGCCTTTTAACACTAAGGTATATTCTCCTTTAGGCTGTTTTTGATTGGTATATAAAGCGATCGCCTCTCCGAGATTACCCCGCCAAAACTCTTCGTGTATTTTGGTCAACTCTCTGGCTAAGACAATTTCTCGCTCATTGCCTACCGCTACAGCTAAATCTTCTAATGTTCTGACCAAGCGATGGGGAGCCTCATATAAAATTACTGTCTTAGTTTCACTAGCAAATAATTCTAATCGCGCCTGACGCTCACTATCCTTTTGAGGCAAAAAACCTTCAAACACAAATCTGGCTGTGGGTAAACCTGATGCCGCCAAGGCACTAATTGCCGCTGTTCCTCCAGGAATCGGAATCACCGTAATCTGATGAGCGATCGCTGATGCCACTAACTCAACCCCAGGATCGGAAATGCTTGGCATGCCAGCATCCGTCACCAAAGCAATATTCTCTCCTTGCTGCAATCTGGTAATCAAATCTTGCACCCGAGAATTATGATTATGTTCGTTATAGCTGATTTGAGGAGTTAGGATTTGCAAATGCTGTAACAATTTTCCAGTGCGTCGAGTATCTTCTGCGGCAATTAGATTAACTTCTTTGAGGATACGGATCGCCCTTAAAGTGATGTCTTCCAAATTGCCCAGAGGTGTTCCCACTAAGTACAGCTTGCCTAAAAGTTTGCTCAATTGATCAAATTTATCTCAGTTGCTTCATTTTTAAATTCTACTGGTATTTCCTACTTATACTAATGACTGGGTTCCAATGAAAGTAGTTCAAATTTAATTTGGGTCGAAAATCGATTTGCTTTTAAACACTTTTTTCTTGATTTAGCAAGGGTTTTAGCCGATGGAGATCCTAAAAATCGATTTGCTTTTAAACACTTTTAAGCCCAAAAAGTAATATAGCGTGCATAACGTGTGGAAGATGATTCAGATTCATCTTGCTTAATTAAACTAGTTTCCTTGGTAGCTCTAATCACAATAGAAATTGCAGCGGCAGCTGTTTTAGATTTACTCATATTAAATCTCTCTCTTAAGGTTTGGTTAGACATTCTCTGATTACTCACATAAAGTAGACAGCAGTGCTGATAACAAGCTCGAATACGATCTGATTTACTCATTTCAGAAAAATCCTGATGGGCAAATAATATTGCTGTGGTGCGTGTTTCACCTGCTCTAAAATCTGGTGCTGGGAGCTAAAAAACTTCCACCGCTTGAATTACTTTATCGATACCACTACCTTTTTCTTTACAGATGTTGAAGCGTCGCATTAAGTCGGCAAGTTTTTCATTACGGGAACGATATTCGTCAATAAAACGTTCTACTTGTATGGGGGGAGTTCCAGGATTAGAAATTTCAATGTGATCGCTATACATTTCAATCATCACTGATGTTCCTGTAGCCAGAAAATCTTGATGAATCAATGCGTTTGCAATTAGTTCTCTGAGTGCCTGTTTCGGGAACATTTTAAATTCCTCTCGCACTACTTGTTCAATAAAATGATTTTGGGGTGCAGATGAATGAACAAAATCTATTAATCCCTCAAATCCAACTGCATAACCTTTTTGACCAGTAATTTCTGTTTTAGTCTTTAACTTGTTAATTCCGTCATAAATAATAAAACGTGGTGCTTTTCTGGCTAATGCTGCTGAAAACTGATCTAACTTTTTGGCGAGAAGAATTGCTGCTAGATTTGATATAGTCCAACCCCGATTTTTCAGACTAATTAGATTTTCAGTTTGCAATCTTTCCAGCACAGCATCCCGATTAGTTGGATAGGGCAAGTTTAACAACTCAAAAAAAGATTGAGTATCAAGCAGCGCAATGACATCATCAGCACTAACAGATACTTTAGCTGGTTTAAAAAACCAATCCTGTCGATCTTCAGCAAAAATATTCTTAAGCATATCAGGGGTCATGGGAACTAAATCCTCACCTGATCGCATCAGGTATGCACCCTCATAAGCTAATGGTTGACCTGTCGGACGAGTAGGTATCTCAAACACCAATACTCGACCATTAGGGTGTAACAACTCAGTAGTTTCAACCCGCAGTTGAAGCTTTTCGACAATTCGAGCTTTAATTCTATTCAGTGCTTCAGGTGTAGAAAAAGCTTGGCTATTAACGACTTGACGCGGACGCTTATCAGTAATCCCTAAAACTAAATAACCACCTCTTTCATTAGCGATCGCAACTACATAACGCATCAATTTGGTTGTATCAAACTGATTTTTTGCTTCTTTGAATTCAAGATTTTCGTCTTCAATAGGTTCAGTTAGCCATTTTTCGAGAGTCTCAAGGGTGACCACTGCTAATTCTCCTAATAAACTCTGAAATCAAGATAGAAGTACTCTATCTACTAAACCTTGACTTTAATATAATAACAAGATCTAAAAATTTAAATCAAAATTTTAAATAAAGAAGTCTTCTTTATGGTCGAGATTGTTAGATTGGATTGCATTAATTTAAAAACAGCAAAAGAAGCTGCGCGATTTTGCGAACAAATTACTTATAGCTGCGTTGAGTTAATTCAACGTTGTCAAACTCTAACTGTTCCTGATGCAATACAGGAGTTATTTCATCACCTTGATATTGCCAAGCGGCAACATAAGAATAATGCTCATCGTTGCGTTGGGCTTCTCCGTCTGAAGTTTGACATTCTTCACGGAAATGTGCCCCGCAGGATTCATGACGATTTAGAGCATCTCGCGCCATTAACTCTCCCAATTCTAAAAAATCAGCAACTCTTCCTGCAAATTCGAGATTTTTATTAAAAGTATGTTTATTTTCAGGAATAATAACATTTTGCCAGAACTCTGCTCTTAATTCCTCAATTTCAGCGATCGCCTGTGACAAACCAGCGTGATTACGGGACATGCCTACTTTGTCCCAGAGAATTTTGCCTAACTGGCGGTGAAACTCATTAACGGTTTTCTTGCCCTGGATATTCAGTAACTTATTGACTTTGGCATTAACTGTGGCTTCTGCTTCCTCAAAAGCGGAGTGGCTGATCTCGACAGGAGGTAAATCAGTAGTAGCAATATAGTTACCCAGAGTGTAAGGAATGACAAAATAGCCATCAGATAACCCCTGCATCAAGGCACTGGCACCAAGACGATTTGCCCCATGATCGGAAAAATTCGCTTCCCCTAACACGTGCAACCCAGGAATAGTACTCATGAGGTTATAGTCAACCCACAAGCCCCCCATAATATAGTGAACGGCGGGATAGATCCGCATCGGCACTTCGTAGGGATTTTCCCCTGTAATGCGCTGGTACATATCAAAAAGATTGCCATAGCGATCGCTAATTGTCTTTTGTCCTAGTTTTGCGATCGCATCACGAAAGTCTAAATATACTGCTAGTCCAGTTTCTCCTACACCTTTACCTTCATCAGTAATTTGCTTAGCGTTGCGGGAAGCCACATCACGGGGGACTAGATTGCCAAAGCTAGGATATCTAACTTCTAAATAATAATCTCTTTCTGCTTCGGGAATTTGAGCGGGATGACGTTTGTCACCAGGTTTTTTCGGAACCCAGACCCGCCCATCATTGCGTAATCCTTCACTCATTAAAGTTAACTTAGACTGATATGCCCCCGATACGGGTATACAGGTAGGATGAATTTGCGTATAACAAGGATTGGCAAATAAAGCCCCTCGTTTGTAACATCGCCAAGCAGCAGTGACGTTAGAGTTGCGGGCATTGGTAGAAAGATAATAGACATTGCTATAGCCCCCAGTACAAAGTAATACGTTATCCCCTGCATAGCGTTCGATCTCCCCTGTAATTAAATTACGGGCAATAATACCTCTGGCTTTTCCATCAACCAGAACTAAGTCCAGCATTTCTCGTCGAGGAAACATCGTAATTTTCCCTTCAGCGATTTGACGAGACATGGCACTGTATGCACCCAGTAATAACTGCTGTCCTGTCTGTCCTTTGGCATAAAAAGTGCGAGATACCTGCGCCCCTCCAAAGGAACGATTAGCTAATAATCCGCCGTATTCCCGCGCAAAGGGAACCCCCTGTGCCACACAATGATCAATAATTTGGTTACTAATCTGTGCCAAGCGATGCACGTTAGCTTCACGAGAACGATAGTCACCGCCTTTAATCGTGTCGTAAAACAATCGCCAGACAGTATCGCCATCATTGGGGTAATTCTTCGCGCCGTTAATTCCTCCTTGTGCCGCAATACTGTGTGCCCGTCGGGGTGAATCTTGAATACAAAAACTTTTAACGTTATAACCCAACTCCGCCAGGGTAGCTGCTGCGGATGCACCCGCTAAACCAGTTCCCACAATCAAGATTGTGTGCTTTTTCTTATTAGCAGGACTAACCAACTGGCAGCGATCTTTATAGTAGTCCCATTTGTCTTGAAGTTTGCCAGGTGGTATTTTGGGGTCAAGTTTCATATCTATTATTAGTTTAAAAATACTAAGTTTCCACAGCAAATTCTTCAGGGTCAGTATCCCAATTCATCCAAGTAATAGCTTCTTTAGCCGAACGAATATGAGGCGGGATGCGAGTCGCATGAATATGGTTAGTACTGGGACAAACCATTTTTAGCAAATGAATTGGCTCTACATCTATATTATTGTCAATTTTTAATAGAGTATACTCTCGCCAAGAATCAATTTCGGTTGCTTGTAATTCCTGACAAATCCGTCCATAGCCTATGCCTTGAATCAAGACTTTTCTCAATTCGGCGTTTGGTTCAGTCAACAACCAACTAGCTTGCCATTGATGGGGATGAAGTCTGCCATATTTTTCGGGCAAGATGACGCCATTGTAAGCATAGACACTGTAGCCATCTTTATAGGCGATCGCTGCTTCTCCCTCACCATGAAGTTGGTATTGTTCATTAAATAATATTTGATTGGGGCGATCGCAAACCAAACAAGTTCTGTCAAAGAAAAATACCCAACCGCAATCTTGAACCAAAGAGCTAGTTGCCAACCATTTTTCTGGGTCGTATTGACAGTTTAGAACATCAATACAGTAGTCAATTAAAGCAATAAAATTAGACTCGAATCCATTGAATACACTAGAAGATAGTCCTAAAACATTGCCCATTTGTAACCAGGGGAGAGAAAATTGTTTTAATGTTTCCTCAAAATCCTGCATCCAAGGCTGTTTATTTATTTCATTGGCAAGAGGTTCGCCGATTTGTTGCCAAGCTGATTGACCAAAGTTTGACCAAACCTGATCTCCAACCCCTAACAAGATATCTCCCCCAGGAAATTGTTTAACCTGACTCCTTACCCATCTTTCGGATTCTGACCAGCGATTTTCCCATTGTTGTTCTGATAACTGCTGCCAAAGTTCTGTCCATCGGCGGGTTTCTATGTCTGATTGTGCTGAAGCCCCCAACTGCTGCAAGAAAAAGGTTAATGGTTGCCATCTAGGTTGTAATTCAGCGCTTAATTTTGCCCATAAATTACTATCAATTTGTTTTTGGATATCTACTAATATTTCTAGAGATGATGGCAGTTTTAAAACTGGTACACCTAATTGTTTCGCGAGAATTTCTGGAGGTCGGGTAATCAGTTCATTCTTAACTTGGTTGGGGCTAGCAAAAAACTGAACTGCTGGCTGGGATTTGCCCATTGACGAGTAAACCCGATTGATGGCGGCGATCGCTTTTTGTCGATCAATTGTTACCGTCGATGTCGCTATTTTTTGCCATTTTTGTTGATAAATCGGAATTAAAGCATCTTGTTCGGCGGTTAGATTGGTAATTTTAGGCATAGTAAATCTTATATAAATTAGGGAATAGGCAATAGACAATAGAAGACAGACTTTTACGGGTGTTTGTATTTTATTACCTACTACCTAGCCCGTAGGGCACTAGTCAGCAACATATCGCCAACCTTCAGGTTCATATTCTCTCTGAATACGTACCATCCAGTTTCCTTGAGGAATATCAATAGCTTGGTGTTCTTCATGAATTAATTTTGCTGTGGAAGATAATACCTTGAGGTACAGAATTCCATCTTTTTCATATAATTCCGCCTGACCATCTGCAATACGATGAGAATGT
The DNA here is from genome assembly GCA_039179675.1 of Cyanobacteria bacterium P01_G01_bin.67. Taxonomy (GTDB): domain Bacteria; phylum Cyanobacteriota; class Cyanobacteriia; order Cyanobacteriales; family Xenococcaceae; genus Waterburya. The sequence continues at coordinate 816 of JBCDEP010000217.1, read as the reverse complement.
CCTGTAACTTCCCCTTCGGCTAAAGTAAGGTGAGTCAGTTTCTGTCCTTTGATGCTAGAGATCGCTTTTAAAATTACATCGCCTTGTCTAATGGGTAACATAATTGTCTGTTTCCTGATTTATACTAATATCTTAATTTTAATCTGATGACTCACAATGGTTCGGACATTTTTTTTTAAGCGAGGAAAAAAGCTATCTATTCTTTACTAATAGCAAAAGGCGCAGAAGTTAATTTACCTTGCCTGAAATAATAAGTACCTGGCTGAGTAATATCGGTAAAGTCGATGGTAGCGATCACATTTGGAGTGCCAGTATCTTGAACTTCCGTACCTAGTGGGTATTGTCCGAACTACTTTTCTAGTCTGGCGATTGATTAACTGGAGATGAGCTGTAAGCTTTTGGTTATTTAAGAAAAAAGCTATTTTGCGCCACTGAGGTAAATATCCGAGCTAATTGACGATAATTGCCGTTAGCTTCTTCCCTTGGCTACCTAAGATAAGCTTTCGTGATCGCTGTCTAAACTGGAAATACCATTAATCGCCGCTGCAAATAAAACGATAAATAGAGAAATCTGGTACCTTAGTCTCATAATTTTTTAAGCTATGAATAAGTGTTACCTGCAAGTTCAGAGGCTGTTTAACAAATTGCATTCAATCTCTCTTTTTATTTCAGCAACTAAGTAGAGCGGGCTTGAAAAACTCATTTATGTGAAGTTAAATAAAACAAGATACTTGATCATGATGAGGTCTTAAAGGTGGGAGCACGCTTACGGGTCTTTCTAAATGCCGAAGAAAATCGCACTTTATTCGAGCTTCG
>JBCDEP010000234.1:0-6858 GCA_039179675.1 Cyanobacteria bacterium P01_G01_bin.67 | reverse complement strand
AATAACTTTTCCTGTTGTGCCTACCCAATGTGACAAGAGAATTGCAGTTAAACCATGATGAGTGCCACATTCAAAGACAATGTCTCCAGGTTGAGTCAGCTCTTTAATAAACTCATATTCGGGATGGGCTGAGAGTGATTTTTCCTCAATCGAATTAGAGTTATCATACCATTCCCGTGCATCCGCGTCGGCGATCAAAAAATCAAAAGTAATATCTCCGATTTGTTTTTGGATGGTGTAGGTAGAGATCTTCTGTTTTTGAAGTGCTTGAATTACTCTTTGAGCATTTTTGTTGAGTCGATTGCTGAATAGTTGAACCACAATTTATCCTCAATTTAGTTTGACTAAAATAGTTGCAACTAAACATCAATATAGGAAAGACTAAAAAACAAACCAGCATTCTTTTATTATTATTTAATAATTGCCTATTAAGAAAATATCCTTAGTACTAATTACGTATTAGATAATTACGTATTAGATAAGAAACATCACTGCTAAGCTAAATATAATTAGAAAAAAGGTTTACTATAGCTTTTTGTCTATCTCTAATTCTCTAGGTTCATGCCATCAGGAATTACCGTGCGATCGCCACAATTGACGCAATGAAAGATAATATGATCTCTAGTACTGAGGGATTATGGTTTTTCATAGCATTAGCTCTAACTGTCACCTAAGCAAACTGGATTAATGATCAATCAGCCTACGGTAAGTCCTTTATTGCCTCAGGCACAATATGGCGATCACCACATATGTTCAGATCAAATTCTCTATGTTTAGGATAATATCCCCCTACTTTAATCGAGTAGTCGGATTCCAGTTCAGGATGAAAGTAGGAGCTATAGAGGAAAGCATATTTGAGGGAAGCTTTATCAGCAGTTTGCACATCACCCCCCATATGTTTACTAATTAAACAGATTTCTTTATGGGGCTCGATTTGACTGAGAAATTCTTGATTTACACCCAAATTAACGTATTTATCTAAGGTGAGAAAGACTGGTTTAATTGGTCGGTAATTAGTTTTAATTAAAACGATAATCATAAATATGAGGAAAACCCATCTGATATGTTTAACCTGAAGCCATTTGTTTAATACATAATTACTATTTGCTGGAGATGATAATAGACTGAGGTTTAAAGAAACCAAAGTAATCATCCAGTACAGAAAGTATCTCAGCTCATGGGAGGCAGGAAAATTCAGCGGAATTAGAGACATGGCGACAACCACCCCTACTGCCAATTTAGACTTATGGTCACGTAAATGTTTAGGCAGAGATTTATTTTGCCTCAACTCCCTTAGCAAAAATAATAAGAGTAAGAGTAAATTAAAGACTACGTAAGCCCCAAAAAAACCGCCCCGACGATTACGTTCAAGATTAGGACTCCATTGATCCGCTGACCAAACATTAGGTGTATTAATATCTAACATCGAGCTAATCCAGTTGATTTGCCGATTGCCTTGTTCAAAAGCCTTGGGTATTCGCTTATGGTTGAGTACAACTCCTGCTATTTCTACTCGAATAGGATACAGGGGATTACCGTAGACAACAGTATTTTTTACAGGCGTGGCAAAAATAATTACTGTCGCCAATAAACTAAGAGGAATAATTTTACCAAGTTTGATCGCTGATTTATGTTGATAGTAAAGCCAGGCAATTCTTACTCCAGCGAAAATTAGAGCGACAAAGACGAAAGGCTGCAATAGTGTTTTAGTATTGGCTGCCATCGTCGCTCCTAAACATGCTACCAACAATGCTTTTGCTTGAGGTAGATTTTTATTGGTATATAAGCGATAGATGATCATGATCAACATCGATACGCCTACATTACCCAGTAAATCAACAAAGCTACTGCTAGCATGAAATAAAATTAAAGGAATGGAAAATAAAGCTGTAACAGCAAGATAAAAAGGGACTTGGAAGTATGCTCGCAAAAAGAAAAAATAGCCAAAGATCGCCAAAAAACTAACTAAGTTAGTTGATTGAATGCGTCCTGTGATCTTCCAAAAAAAACCCTGAAGAAAATGTGCCAGTAAGGGAAAACCTTCAAAACGCGGCTCAAACCACTCCTCATCCCCAATAAATATTTCCTTCGGTATAATGCCCCAAATTCTCCCCGCAAATGGCATATGGTACCAACCAGGATCATAGCTAGCGTCAATATCGATCACTGCTTTCAGCAATACCGCAATAACTAGGATAGTGGCAGCTAAATTGAGGATGGTTTCTATGGTTAGTATGGAGGTTTTAAATCCCTCATTACCTTTGGCAGCAAAATTCAACATTGAATATCAATAACTAACTTAAAATATGAATGATTTAATTTTGCTTCTGAGTAAATAAAGCAAATCTCTCGACGAGGGAAACTACAGCAAATACTGCCAGAATGATCATTACTGCTATGATGTAGAGAAATCGCTGTATGAGAGCGAATTTAACTGCGATTACATCTGGTACGCTAAACAAGCCTAATAAGCCAATCCAACTAAATTCCATTAGTCCCAGATTGGCAGGTGTGAAGCTCAGTAGCATTGCCAACTGAATTATCGGTGAAATAAACGCTATTGCCCATAACTTGATTTTAAATCCACCAGCGATCGCAATTAAGACTCCCCGAACAATCCAGACTAGATAGCGAATTACGGAAATCCAGTAGAGATAAAGAGTAAAATTCTTACCCAAGATAGAATCTTTCCCTGTCCCCACAGGAGTCTCAGAGACTGCTGACTTACCACTTTTAAGTTGCTTTAACCAAGTCAAAGTTTCAATTAGCAAACTGATTAAATGGCGATGCCATTGATTGATCACAAAGTGAACCGCAATAATAGTAGCTATCCAAACCCAAACTGCCACCGACAGCGAGATATATCCTAGAACATAAGCGATCGAAGCGGGAAATAACAGTACAGGGATCAGAAGATTAAAAAATTGATCGTAAACTACGGATAAAAAACCTTTAGAAAAAGAACTTATTTTATGAACTCGTAAAGCCAAATTTTGCACCATGACCATGCCCACGTACTGAGGCATAAACTGCATGGTTAAGGAGCCTAAAGTAGTATAAAACAAGTAAAATTTTAACGGCTGTTGGTTTTTGGGAGTAAGTTTTTGAGTGACCAAACTCCATTTGTAAGCAGTCAAAACTGTATGTAAAATCAAGGCTGTGATTGCTAAACCAGCATAGAAGGGATTTAAACTATAAAAACTAGCTAAAATTTCTTCTATATCTACATTAGTAAAGTGAAGAATCAACCAGACAAAGAAAAATCCTATACCTAGGGATAAAATACTAGATATAACGTTTTTTTTGGTTAACATTTATCATTACACATCTAAAAAATTAATATATTTAACTGTTATGTTCATCCTGCAACTAATCTAAATAAGATCTTATTTTAAGGCATCGTAGCCCCAAATCGCCTCTAAATCAGCGTCAATTAGTTCTGCTATTTTAGCTACTTCAGGTTGATATTTTTGCATTAACTCCAGCTTCATTTCTGGAGCTATACTTTCTTTAGGTGCTTGATGCCAGAGTAACTTTTCGACAATGTTATCCCTGATAAATTCATTGAATTCTTGAGAGATCAGGTTTTTGGAAATAGTCTTAACTAAAGGATGATTAACAAAATTATTGAGGGCAGGATATTTAACTTCTTTATTGACATTCACTGCCGCATAATTGGGAGTAAAGCTGTTATCTACTCCTAAAAATTCTAAAATCTCGCGATAAATTCCTTCGTTGTCTGCCTTAAATTCTTCATAAATGATCACCTTGATCTGTTCGGTGGGAAAACGATCATAATAGCGTTTTACCTGTTGATAATACTTGACTCGCTCAGAGTAGAATAAGAAGCTAGGAGCCATTACCCTGGGACTAGGATGCTTTCCTTGCTGACGCTCAGCCTCTAAAGCCAATGCCGTGGCAAAATCCAGCTCGCTCTCTTCCGTAAATTTGGCGTAGTGACTATGCAAAGAATAGAGATATTGAGCAGGTTCCCGCAACAGAATAATTATCTTGGCATCGGGATTGAAATTGTGAATTTTTTCAGCGGCTACTCGGGAATATAAATAATTAACTGTAGCCTCTCCCGCTGCTAGTTCAGTTTTCGCTCTAGCAAACAGTTGTAAATATGGACTTTCTTCTCTAAAGTCAAAAAAAAGTCGCTTTCCATGATGCTGATCACTCTCTAGGTGAAAATCAGAACAGAAAAAATGAGGCTCCTTGATACTCGACATAAATATTTCAGGATGCTGTTGCAAAAAACCATGCAAAGCAGTGGTTCCAGATTTAGGCTGTCCGACAATAAAAAAATTAGGCTTCATGAATTTGACAATTTTTGAGTAGAAAAATCAAAACTTAGACTTGAGTTTGTAATTTCGCCTTGAGTCTGGCAGATACCCGCTCACTAATGCGAGAATCCTGCCAATATCTGCGCCATCCCTTTGGTCCAAGGGAGATAAACTCAGCAGCAAGTTTGAATAAATTAGGGGATTTACCATGAACTAGTGCCGCCAGGCTAGTATTAACCTCGGTGGAGAAAAAAGCTACCTTAGTCACTTCCCTATTGGGTTGAGGGGGAAGATGCTGGTCGATCACTAGACGCATTTGCTGACGAAATTCTGCCACACTCGAACTACGACGAATTGTCTGGGAATCACCATGAACACGAAAAGCTGCTAAAGGTCTAGGTATGTAACAAGTATCTCCCGCTGTGGCTAACTTTAACCAAAAATCCCAGTCAGCAGTGTACCATAGTTGATCATTTAAACCACCGCTGGCTATTGCTATCTCTCGTTTAAAGACAGGAGCAGGAATCGCAATAAAGTTCTGTATCAAGAGTCGTTCTTTCATCTCATCGACCCCAATTGCCTGACGTTTCGGTGACATGGGACAACGCCAGATACCGAGAGGTTTAGCATGCTCATCAATAAAGACCGAATCATGAAGATAGAGGCTGGCTTGAGGATATGCGGCGATCGCTGTTTTAATATTTGCCAATCTTCCTTCCAACCAGAGATCGTCCTGATGTAAGAAACAGGCATAAACTCCACTAGCAACCTCTAAAGCATAGTTGGTGTTAGCAACCCAGTTACCCTGTCTGGCTTTGGTAATTAGCTTGATCTTTAGCTGTTGCTGATACTGCTCTACAATCTCCAAGGTATTATCTGTAGAGCCATCATCAATCACCACACATTCAAGATCTTGCTCCTGCTGCACCACAATCGAATTTAAGGTGGCGGCTAAATATTTACTGCCGTTATAGGTGGGGATAATAACCGATAGCCAAGGCTGTTTACTCATCGTTTTAATCCTAAAATACTCAAGAAGAAGCTGGAGAAGATTGCCTGGATACCCAAAGCTAAACAGGTTACTCCAGGTATGACAATAGGCATAGTTTCTGTGGGATTAAGAACCCCAAAATCATGCTGTCCCCAAATGCCAAAAGCATAAACTGAAGCTGCAAAGCCCATCACCAGCAAAACCCCACCAGCAATTAAGCCTGTTTCCAAATTGAGATAGTTAAACAATCTGTTTAATCTTCTATCTTCTGGTAACAGCCCTTCACTAATGCCAAACACTTTAGTAAATAAAGCAAACATCACAATCTGAAACCCGATGGTCATTGCTGTCGAGGAGTAAAGCAGACTGTGAACTTTGGGGCTTGGTAAGAGGGATAAAGTAGCAAGAAAGCCACTAAGAATTAAAAAGATACCAGGATAAAAAAACAGCCAACGAGGACTATACATCAGCAAAAAGCGCAGATGTCTCCAGCCATCACGCCAGGTATTGAGATGAGGAGGACGACTGCGACCATCAGGAGATAAAGTCGTTGGTACCTCTGTGATCTGCATCTTGTGGAGGGTAGCTTTGACCACCATTTCACTGGCAAACTCCATCCCTGAGGTCTGCAAATCTAAATTGGAGATTGCATCTTTCCTAAAACCTCTCAAACCACAGTGAAAATCATTACAAGGACTACCAAACAAAAGCTTACCAATACCTGTGAGTACAGGATTACCCAAATAGCGGTGGAGAAAAGGCATTGCCCCAGACTCAATTCCACCTCGGAAGCGATTACCCATTACTAAGTCATAACCATTGCGTAACTTCTTAATAAAGGGATTGAGATTGCTAAAGTCGTAGCTATCATCAGCATCGCCCATAATAATATATTTACCTCTGGCGGCATCAATACCGCCTTTCAAAGCACTACCATATCCCTTTGCTGGGACGTCAACCACCCGAGCATCAAGTCTTCTCGCGATCTCTTGTGAGCCGTCATTACTACCGTTGTCGGCAATAATCACCTCCCCCGCAAGATCGTTTTCTTTAATAAACCACTGAGCTTTTCTAATACAGGTTTCTAAGGTTTCTGCCTCATTCAAGCAAGGCATTATAATCGAAACTTCGATCGCATTTTTCTGTTCAATACGATTAACATGTCCACTTGCTGGTATTTCTTTGGTTCTGATATTACCCAACATAATTGATCCTTCTTTGATGATTAGTTAAAAGTCTTAGACCTGATTCCTCGATTTTTCACCCGTGTGACACTTCTTGCTTCAGTGCGCTTGAATTAATAGCTAAACTAAAAAAAATAAAATATGAGATAACTAGTAACGCTGTCAGGTGGATTAAGCTAAATATTTATTGTTTGAACTATTGGTCAACCAAATTTTCAAAAAAATAATCTTCTTTTTTGGCAATCTGACTACTTTTTAGTAGCTAAACAAAAAAAGTAATATAATCGATTTTTTTACATTTGTTACAGCTCAATCGTGATTAGAAATACAATTTATTAGCGACCAGCCAGTTTTTTCCAATAAAAATTAATCAAAAAGTAAAATTGCGAATGGTTTT
>JBCDEP010000087.1:0-25386 GCA_039179675.1 Cyanobacteria bacterium P01_G01_bin.67 | reverse complement strand
GTTCGATCTTCTTTATTATTCTAGAAATCTGTAGCAAACATTTTCAGATCTCATCTTATATCTTTTCGATAACAAGGTAATTACTAATCTATATATACAAAGAGAGCAATCTAAGGCTTAAAATTCTTGATTATTAGAGAGAATAAAACTGTTTTTAGCAATGTTATTTTGGCGATCTTCAATGAGATCATGCCAATACCGATAGTTCTTTTCCAAACTATATTGCTTATTCTCTCCTTAGTTACTCTGTATATCGAGCATAAATTGACTTGATTCTTGATTCAATCTCATCTTTTGCTAGTTGATGATAAGAAGAATGGGGCGAAATCAAAATTGCGGCAGTAACTGCTTGTTGAAAATTACCTTGCTCGGCGCGGGTTTTGGCAATTAAATATATCTTCTCATTCCACTGGTTGCTCAACTCTTGAGCCTCTGGATATTCCTTAGCTCCTGGTGCTATTTGCTGTAGGATGCCAATTGCCTGATTATAAGAAGAAGCCGAGTCAGGTTGAATTGAGGTTTTCGCTTTGAACAAAAAATCTTGATATAGATTCTGTTCCTGCACTGTTTGCTGCCAATCTTGAACTGCCTTTGCTCCTTGTTGTGCAACTAACTTTGTAGCAGGGTGATTTTGAGGAATTAGCTCCACAGCAGCGATCGCACCAGTCAAGTCTCCACTATCAGCTCTTCCTTGAGCAATATCGAAGATTGTTTCACTCCAGCGATAAATATTTTCTCTCGCTTCAGGATAAAAAGGAGAATTCACTTCGATTTCTCTAGCTTGTTCAATTGCTCTATTGAACGGCGATGCCTGGTTATCTTTTAAATAAGTTTTACTACTAGTGGGCAAGGTTATTGCTTGATGAGAATTAAGATCGACATAGATTTTGGCTTTCTCTAATAAATTGGTCGCTTGAGAAGATGACTGAAATAAAATCAGCACGATCAACAACGAGATTTTTTTGCTGCTTGATAATAACCACTGCCACCAAAACCTTCTGTTTGTTCTTAAACTTGCTTGAGATTCTAAAGGTACTAAGTTATTAATGTCATAATCAATCTTTTCGCTGTCTTGAGACAGAGAGTAAGACTGCAAATCCTCAAAATGGGGTAGTTCAATATTTTGCTGTCGCCAAACCTTAGTTTTAGAGTAATCGACGGCATTAATCTTAAATGACTTTATTTTTATGCCAATAGGTAATTGTGCTAATTGTTTGATTTTTGTCTGACTTAGTAAATCAGCACAAGGAAGAACTGGCTGCTGATTTCTGTTAAAGAATGCCACGGAGTTTTGCATAAAAATATCACTCGTGTTTAGCATAATTTAATAGCTTAAAAAAAGCTGATTGTCAATTACCTAAGAGAGTCACTTAATCTGGAATTAGATTGATCGTGACTAATTTAGAAACCTTAAATTGCTTCTGCTTTGAGCTAAGTCAAACTATACTACTTTCAGCGCAAATATTTCCAGCTTGTGTCTAACTAGCAGTGACTAATTCTTCAGCCAAGTCAAAATTAGCGGTGACGTTTTGCACATCATCAAGAGATTCGAGAGTGTCGATCAGCTTAACTAGCGATCGCCCTTGTTCGGCATCTGTCACCTCAATCATAATGCTAGGTATCCAGCGCAGCTCTAAATCTTTAATATTCAAGTCATACTGTTGCAAAGTCCGCTGTAAATTATCGAGATTGGCAACTTCGGTAAAGACTTCGGCAATGGCATCATCTTCGTAGATCTCATAAGTATCAGCTTCACCTTCCATTGAGGCTTCTAGTAATTTTTCCTCGTCGATATTGTCTATGGTCACTATTCCCTTTTGCTCAAACATCCAGCTAACGCAGCCAGTTTCACCTAAGTTGCCTCCGTTTTTAGTAAATGCTGAACGCAGATAAGCGGCAGTTCGATTACGATTGTCACTCAAGGCTTCAATTAAAACTGCTACTCCCCCGGCCCCATAACCCTCATAACGAATTTCTTCTAAGACGGCTGCATCATCTTGATAGGTTCCTGCACCCTTAGCTAGCGATCGCTCAATACTTTCGTTAGAAACTCCTGCTGCTTTAGCTTTGTCAATAGCAGTACGCAGTTGAAAGTTTCCATCAGGATCGGGAACACCATTGCGGGCAGCCACAATAATTGCGCGAGATAGCTGAGTAAATGTCTTACCTTTTTTGGCATCCACTCTTGCTTTTTGTCTTTTGATATTCGCCCATTTACTATGTCCTGCCACGGTCGATTCTTACTCCATCTATGGTTAAACAACTAATGATGTCTATTTTTGATGTCTATTTTACATATGGTTTAACCTTTATTGGATTTTTTTCCATGAGCATCAGGGCAAGGAGGTGAAGTCAAGGAACCATCAAGCCATCCTGCTGCTTGCTGAAGATGTTGCAAAGCTAACTCTGGTTGTTCATTCAATAAGAAGACAAGGGCGGAAGTTAATTGTTGTTGTGCCTGGGCTTGACGATTACCTTTGAGACGATGCCAGTTTTGATGGGCAATTGCACTACGTTCAGCCAAGGCTTGGGCTAGTTCTAAATCTGTTGATTCAGGGGCAACTTTATTTTGGTTAGTAGAGAGGGGCGTTACTTCAAACATAGGTTAATATCGTGTCGATCTAAATTGCTCTATCTTTAATTTTAACGATGTCATCTGCTAAATCTGACAACACTAAAGAAAATGAATTAGAACAAATACTATCTGAAGTTGAACATTCCTTGTCACAATTACAGTCAAGACATAGTCAGGTAAAACAAGATCTTGCTAAGCGATCGCAACTTAAAGAGCGTCAACAGGAATTGAAGCAGCAGCAACAGGATAAATCGCTTCCTAAGCCTTTGAAAACCGAACTACGTCATCTTCAACAAGAATTAGATAGTCTGGAACTCAATCTAGAAAGTGTGCTGCTCCCAGACATTTTTTGGCAAGTAGTACGCTTTGTCTTCTTAGGAATTATGATCGGCTGGTTTCTTCGTATTTGGGCAACTTAAATACTGTAATATTTTGAATATTTTGGATAGAAAGCCAAGTCTATACAATTTAATTTTTCAGGCTCTGACAATTTTTTAGTTAAAACAAATCAGAACCTCAGATAAAATTCAGTTTGGTTGAGTTAGGGGGACTGGATGATGTTTAAAGATATTATTCAAGGAAAAGTAAAGCTATAAATATAAGTAATATCTTAGCCAACACTAATCCGAGATAGCTTTTGATCAAGATTTGTAAATTAGTTGGTAAATTAAAGAGCTATCTCAGCATACATGCATTCCAACTAACAGCTCTAAATCCTACCTGTCAGCTACTCTAGCGACTATAGTTCTATGTCTGGGACTATTAACCGTAATACGGAAATCTGTAAATCCAGTCTCTTCAAATATCTGTTGCAGTTCTAAACTAAAGTACTGATCTAAATATGGTTCGGTACTTTTGAGTAAAGTCAGAATATACGGTGGCATTTTCCGAAATACTTCTGATTGCGGATTCATATCCATAATTGCTAGGTAGCCACCTGGACGTAACAGACGATGCGCCTCGATGATGATTGCCTTTGCCGCAGCAGTTGGGAGTTCATGAAACATCAGACAGGCAGAAACAAGATCCATACTGCGATCGCTCAATCCTGTAGATTCTGCCGCTGCATGAATCCATTTAATCTGATGTTTGCTTTGTTCTCCTCGATATTGAGCCACAGACAAAAAGTAAGGTGATAAATCGATTCCAGTCACATCTGCTTGGGGATAAACTTCTTGAAGGGACATCGTACTCATCCCGACACCACAACCAAGATCGAGAAGCTGATGGGGAATAATTGATACCTGCTTGGTTAAAGCTTGATGATAAGTTGCCCGCAGCGTTGAATCACCATCAACATCACCATTTGACCAAATTTTAGCATGGACAGCTAGAGCAGCAGATTCTACTTCCCATGCTGCTTTCCAGCTGAGATTGCCCTCTTCATAGGCATGAAAAGAAGTTAAATAATATTTGGGATAGCTGAGATCGGAATTTTCAATTTCGGCTAACTTAGAGTCCCATTGCAGACGACTTAACTGTTTGACATTTTCTCGCCAAGGAACTCCAATTGTTTCAGCTCGCTTGACCATCATCTGGCGTGCACGGGATTTCGCAAAATTAGCAAGGGGTTTGATTGATAGAAAAATTTTTACGAATCGAGAAACTAAATCTACTTTAGGCTGAGATGAAGTGTTAACCGTCATTAATCAGGATTTGATATCAAATTATAAAATTTCTCTTATTGTATGATGTCAACCCTAGTCAATATCTTAAATGAAGATTTGTGAGCAACTATCATCGTATACTTAAACATGCTGCGCTCCATTTTCCAGACAAAAAACCTCTAATATTAGGATTATGGTCAAAGATGCAGTTTAATTCATGCTAATCTCTGATTTTTGTAAAGTTGAGATAAAGATACCCTGTTTAAGAACAAGATTGGGTAAATATGGCAATGATTTGAAAAAGTTGTGAAACAATATATTTAAGACTAGATATTCATTATTATTTACCTTTTAAAGGGGTGCGTCTTTAGACAACGCACTTTTTTTTTGACAATTTTTAAGGTTTAATCTTCGATAATAACTATCAGTTAATTGACAGCAGTTATCTCTAGTGTAGACTGATGACTACCGTAAATACCTTGAGATAGCTTTGAAGAATCGCTCCAGCTACTGGCAATTAATTCCGTTTATTCGTCCTCAAAGTCTGACCATAGTCTGGGCTTTTATTTGCACCCTGATTTTCACGATATTTTGGCCCATTAAAGCCTGGTTAGCAGGTGAGGTCAGCCAATATATTGGCAAGGGAGATCCTGGCAGTATTGCACGTCTAGCAGGATTAACGGCAATTGTCTTTTTATTTCAGGGTATTGCTCAATATGGACAGGATTCTTTGATGGCAAAAGCTGCTTTGAATGCTGCTCTAAATCTAAGGAAAAATGTTTATCGTCATTTACAAAAGCTTAGCTTGAAATACTTTGAGGTTGCTAAGACAGGAGATCTCACTTATCGCCTAACTGAAGATATTGATCGTATTGGTGAGATTATTAATCAATTTTTTCATGATTTTGTGCCTTGCATCTTACAGCTAATCGTGGTCTTAGGCTATATGCTCTGGCTAAATTGGCAATTAACCCTTGCTACTCTAGTCCTGGCACCTGTAATGGGATTGATCATTGGGGCATTTGGGGAAAAGCTGTTAAAGTATTCACGGCGAAGTCAGGATCGTATTTCCAATTTATCGGCTCTGTTAACAGAAGTGTTAGGAGGGATTCGTTTAGTTCAGGCTTTTGCCGCCGAAACTTATGAACTAGAGCGTTTTAGTCTGGAAGCGGAGGCTAATCGCCAGGCAAAATACCAAGCCGAGAAAGCTAAAGCATTTCAGTTTGTGGTGGTGGGCTTTTTGTTGGTCATGACGGTATTATTTATCTTCTTTCTCGGAGGTTGGCAGATTTCTGTAGGTAATCTAACAGGCAAGGATTTTGTCAGTTATATCACTGGAGTTGCATTATTGATTGACCCCATAACTCACACCACTAGTAATTACAATCGCTTCAAAGAGGGACAGGCATCGGTAGATAAAGTTTTTGAATTATTGGCAGTCGCTCCTGAAGTCGTGGAACAAGAACAGGCGATCGCACTGCAAGCAATTACAGGTAAGGTAGAGTACGATGCCGTCAGCTTTAGCTACAAACAAGATACCCTTGTCATTAACAATATAAGCCTGTTAGCTCGTCCAGGAGAAACAATTGCGCTGGTTGGGTCTTCTGGGGCGGGTAAATCTACTTTAGTTAATCTTCTGCCCCGCTTCTATAATGCCGACAGTGGCAAGATTCTGATCGATGGCAACAATATTCAGGATGTAACCCTCAAAAGCTTAAGACAGCAGATAGGTATTGTCCCCCAAGAAACTACTTTATTTTCTGGTACTATTGCCCAAAATATTGCCTTTGGCAAAACAGATTTTGCCTTAAAAGAGGTGGAAACTGCCGCTAAAATTGCCAATGCTCATCAGTTTATTAGTGAACTATCTCAAGGCTACTTTACCTACGTTGGCGAAAGAGGCGTTAATCTTTCAGGTGGGCAGAGACAAAGAATTGCGATCGCTCGTGCCATATTTCTTAATCCTCGTATTCTGATCTTAGATGAAGCAACCTCGGCTTTAGACTCAGAATCGGAAGCTTTAGTGCAAGAAGCTTTAGAGCGCATTATGCAGGAGAGAACAGTATTTGTGATTGCCCATCGCTTATCTACCATTAGAAGAGCTGACAAAATTTTAGTCTTAGAAAAGGGACAAATAGTTGAATCGGGTAATCATCAAGAATTACTCGATAGAAATGGCATCTATGCTAGTTTTTATGCTCGTCAATTTCAAAATAATTAGAGAGATAAAAAAAGCCCTACAGATAATAGGGCTTGAAAAATCAAATTACGCGAAAAGTCTCATCTTAACGAACAGTATCAGCCAAATTATCAACACGAATCGGCTTAATAAAGTACATTTTGATTAACTCTACACCGTTAGAAATGTAGTGAGGTAACTTTTGCAGTAGCTTAACAGGAGCAGGCGCATTAGAGCTAGCAATAGCTGTTAGTTCCTGGTTATTAACTACGCACTTCTCCAAACGCTGATAAAAGTCAGGATGCTCAACATCTAACACCACAGGAAACACTCTACCTGCGGTTTCGTTAGTTTGCTTGATTACATGCTTGTCGTATTCACGGGCATCTAAGCCTAGAGACTCATAAAAACCAGAACGCTGTACGTCATTTAAATACATCGTCGCAAACACTGATAGTAAAAAGAAGCGACTCCATAGTCTTGCTTTCCAGTCATTAAGAAACTGAGGTTGCGATTTCATAATCGCATCGAAAAAGTCTCCGTGGCGATTTTCATCCTGGCACCAATTTTCAAAGAAATTGAAGATGGGATAAATTTCGTTTTCAGGATGCTGTTGTAAATGGCGGAAAATTGTAATATAACGCCAGTAACCAATCTTTTCTGAGAGGTAAGTCGCATAGAAAATAAACTTCGGTTTAAAGAAAGTGTAATTGCGACTTTTGGTTAAAAATCCTAAATCTAGAGATAAATTGAAATCAGACAAGGCTTTGTTAAGGAAACCTGCATGACGTGCTTCATCTCTGGACATAAGGGTAAAGATTTCAGCCAACACAGGGCTTCTGTCTTTTAAACGTCTGCCCAATTCCTTATAAAGCAGGAAGCCTGAAAACTCTGCGGTGCAGGAACGTTCTAAAAATTCAATAAATAATTTGCGAGTTTCGCCACTGATGCTATCCCAAGATTTCTGGAACTGCTCATCTCGGACAAAATGATGGCGATTATAGTCAACACGGAACTCTTCTAAAATTGCCTGGAGTTCTTCTTCGTTGAGAGAGATGTCCATATTAGCCATCTCTTCAAAATCTGTGGTGTAAAAGCGAGGAGTGAGAATAGTCTCTTCCGCAGGAGATTTAACTCCTGGACGAACTTCCTCAAACTGTGGTTTTTTAAGGCTATCTACCATTATTTTTAAAAATTTAACTTTCTTTGCTATTGATTAAGCCGACTTCAATTGCCATCATCAGCAGTTACTAGATTATTATTCTCTAACAGTTGAGATCTCTTTCAACAATTTGTTAATGAATATTAATCAGTTATTTTTAAAAGCTTTTAGCTTTTAGCTCTCAGTCTTTAATTCTCATCAAGGTTGAGTAATATTTGCTCAGAGCGATCGCAATTTTGATTGAGGGACTCTACCAAGAACGATTTAATCTATCTGTACCGCGATCGCTAATTTCTTCAAACAAAGAATCAGCAATTATAAATACATCCCAAAAATCTTGTTTTCCTATGCTAGCAATTTTGGTAATAACTAAATTTTCTAGCTGTTTGTTACGACATCCTTTCCACAAAACATCGGCTAAGGCGACTAATAAATCTTCTATGGTACTATCTGGATTATTCCAATGTGCATGAGTTCGACAAAATCTAGCAATCTGAGGTGAGATACCTAATTTAATGAGGTGCTGTTCTCCTTCTAATTCGTGTCGATTACCCGAACTGGAAATTTCATCAGGAAAGAATACTTTCCCCGCATCATGAATTGCTGATCCAATTAGTACCAGTTGATAATTACAAGCTAATGTAGGGAAATGCTGTTTTAAACCAGAAATAAGTTCATGTGAAGCCTCTACCACTAACTGATGGTGTTTAATCAATCTTTCGGGAGCTTGCTGAGATTGCAACAAGAGATAAATATCTTCAGGAATTTTGAATCTATTTTGCATCGTTAGCAATAGTTTTAATCATCCTAGCAATTTAGGTTTAAGAGAGAAGTAGCAGTGGTCATAGGACTTAAGATTCGATCTTACTTAGTTTATTTTACTATCATGCTTTTTTCACTTGATTATCTACTCAAGGTTATTACGGCATTTTGTCCCCCAAAACCAAAGCTAAAACACATCGCATGATTAATTTCAGTTTTTCTAGCTTGAGCAACTACATCTAAATCGAATTCTAAGTCTTGCAAGCCCACACAGGGCAGGATATAGCCATGTTTCATTGTCATGAGGGTTAATGCGGTATTAATCGCTCCTGACGCCCCTAACGTATGACCTGTTGCCCCTTTGGTTGAACTTACTGCCACTTGCTGCGGAAAAATATGCTGAATTAATTGTGCCTCGTGGCGGTCGTTTAAGATCGTACTTGTACCATGAGCATGAATGTAATCTATGGAACTTGCATCTAATCCACTGCGATCTAGTGACTGTTTAATGGCTCTGGCGGCACTACCATTGACTGCTTGAGGTGAGCTGATATGATAGGCATCGCAAGTTAAACCAAAGCCACGTATTCTGCCATAGACTTTAGCTTGACGGCGAGCAGCTAGCTCCGCTGTTTCGATTACAAACATAGCTCCACCTTCACCCAAAACTAGTCCTTCTCTAGCAATATCAAAGGGATAGCAACCAGTCTCTGCCAATGCACCCATCCGCTCAAAGGCAGTAATAGTGAGGGGACTGATGGGAGTTTCCACAGCACCAGCGATCGCTCTCTCACATCTACCAGTTCTTACAAGTTCGTAGCCTCTACTTAATGCCCAGATTCCTGTAGCGCAAGCAGCCATTGGAGCTAAAACTGGTGCGCTAGTTTGAAGATGTTGACCAACAATAATTGCAGGTTGATGAGGGAACGTCTCTAACCAAGAAGAATCAGAACTATTAAACCTATTGCTATCTTTTTGGGCTGTAAATTGTTCCCAGATCGCTTGACATCCGCGACTTGAGCCAATAACCACACCGCAGTCATTTTGAACTGCTTCTAATCCTGCATTCTCTAAAGCAGCGACTAAAATTCTTTCAGTTAAATCGCCGATCTGTGCAGGCTGAGGGTTAATTAGCCCGAGAGGATATGCGTCAAGCTGTTTAAAAGGCTGACTGGGTTTAACGCCCGACTTTCCTTGTAAGATACTTGAGCAGGTTTTAGGGAGGGAACCGAGACAGGAGATTAACCCTATCCCAGTAATAACCACATCCATAGGTTTTTAAAATTATGATTAATAAGTCTAAAACTATTAAATTAGAGACTCAAAAATATAAATCAACCCCCAGCTATTTCTTAAGGTTTTCTAGACCTTCAACAACCTTAGCCGTGCCAATGCGATCGCCTTGCTTGATCCCATCGACCACATCCATTCCTTCGATTACCTTGCCAAAAACAGCATAGTCTCCATCCAGGGAAGGTAAGTCTTCTAAGGCAATATAAAACTGTGAGGAAGCAGAATCAGGCATCATTGAGCGAGCCATCGCAATAACCCCACGATCGTGTTTCAAAGCTACACCAGAACCAAGTTTGGCTTTACTATAAGTGGGTTTTTCATCTCCTTCTAATTTAATTTCTAGAGGAATGCGACGCTCCATCCCAGTCTGAGGATCAGTAAAGCCTCCTGTCCCTAATTGTCCACTAAAGTTGGGATCTTTTCCTTGAGGATCGCCACCCTGAGCGACAAAACCTGGAACAACTCGGTGAAACACTAATCCGTCGTAAACACCTTGAGCGACTAAATCAACAAAATTACCAGCAGTCGTAGGTGCATCTGTACCGTTAATTTCAATCAGGATAGGAGAACCATTAACCTGCAATTCTACCTTTGCCATCCCTTCAAGCTGGGGCAAATTATTACTCATTGTTTTGTTACTGTTTTTGGCACTCGCCAGTTGTGATTGATTAGTTGCCAGATTATCAGATGATGAGGATGATTGTGAAATATCTGTTGCTGAGGTAGCGCAGCCGCTTAAGACCAAACTGCTAATCAGCAGTAGAGAAAACATCTTAAGCAACCATTCGTTATTGTTTTTAGCCATATTCAAAATTTTGACTTACTATCCCTAATGACATTGACTGTTGTAGCCTAATTTTGACTCAATTAGTGCGGTCTATTGAGGCTCTATAGGATTAAAAAATCTTCTAAAATCGCAATTATTGAGTATTTTAGAGATATTTTACAAATTTATCTAAACTTTTATCCTTATCAGTTAGTTGAGGTTGTCGCTACTCTGAAGCAAGTGGTGTGCGTCAAAGGTTAAGTATAGATTGGGTTAGGAATGACCATTTATCAATTAAAAACTCTCACTGAATTTAGGGCAAAATACTTCAAGCAAGATCGTTTATTCGTATGACATCAAAATAGAATTCAATAGGTTCGTTATTTTCTATCTGAATTTTTCTGTTATGTAAAGTCTAGATATTCAGAATATTTAATAATTCCTAAGTAAGAGTTGATGGTAGTTTTCTGCATTGTAGATTGAGCTTCTATTATGTGTAGGTTATTTTTTTCAAAAAATATGACTACCTTTACGAATCATAATCGCTAGATTCTTAGGTAAATACAATCATCAAAACTTGACTTTACAGCTAACTAAAGAGTTTAGAATAAAAATGAAATTAAGCTTTGCGTAGCTAAAGCATTATGAGTAATTCTGCTAATCTCAAAATTGGCGAATTGGCAAAACAAACAAATTTGGCTGTAGGTACTTTGCGTTATTACAGTGATTTAGGTCTGTTGCAACCAGTAAAAAGAGGCGGTAACGGCTATCGTTACTATAGTCAGGATGCGGGTAAGCAAGTTAAATTTATCAAAAAAGCTCAGGCAATTGGCTTTACCCTTGAAGAAATCAAGACAATTCTCGACGTTAGAGATCGCGGAGAAAAACCCTGTAGCCTTGTACAAGGCTTACTTAATAAAAAGATTGAGCAATTAGAGATTCAAATTAAGAAGATGAGCTGGTTTAAACAGGAACTAGAAGAATATCGTCAAAGCTGGAGCGATCGCCCTAGTTATGAATCGGATTCTCAAGAGGTTTGTCCTTTAATTTCAAGTGTGTCATTGGATTCTGCAACCCAAAATTAAACTACATTTGATCTTAATCATCATAAAAAGCGATCGTCTGATTCTCTTGCAACTTTTATAAACCTTCTAGGGGAACTTCAAGAAATCTAGCTAATTCTGCCCCTTGATTTTCCAGGGTAGAAAGAGCGATCGGTTCACCAACGCGAGTCAAAGGAATATCTCTTCTTTGTTTAGAGCGGAGATATAAAGCTCTTTTTGGGCTTAATCCTTCTCTAATTTCGGCTCTGACAGACTGCACTTCTTCGAGGGGAAATTCAATTTCTACCTGTCGATTTTTACCTGGATATCCTTGACGGGCAATTACCACCTTCCCAGTATCTTTATTGAATTCGTTGTATCCTCCACCAATATCCCAAGCAAGTAGTAGCCAAAGATAGGTTGCCAGTAAAGATCCTGCAACACCATAGAAAGTCAGAGCAACTCCTTGAGGAACAAATTGCAATTCGCTGGTATCAGAGACAATCAGTAAGTTGGTATGTAAGTAGCTTGATAAACCCGCTAGTAGGAATCCAATTCCTCCCATAGTTACGATCACCGCCCACAAAAGATTGCTCAATCTTCGAGAGCCTAAGATATTCTGTTTGAGAGTTTGCTGTGTGACTTGATTGGTTGTCATTGCGTTTATCTTAAATTGATTAATATTCTTTCATTAAATAAAGTTTTGTCCGATCAAACTTTATTTGTTTACCTGGTTGACCCAGAATAAAGATTTCTCTTACCCAAAGACCATGAAATGTGTGTCTTGAAAACAAGATACAGTCTTGTCTCAAGCCGTAACTATGTCATTTTGTTAAAATTTTGCTAATAATTATTTAATAGCTGTAGTCAGCTATTTAAAGCTTGATTTTTAATTCACAGCTTTCCTGTACTTGCCTGGCAATGGTGTTTCCATGTTACTTTAAGATAAGCTGCTTATTATCCATCAACTTATTTTGTAACGAGATTTTAAGCAAAATTTCATCTTGATGACAGGAAATATTGCCTGGTAATCTGGTAAAGTTTTATAAAACTTGGTACTTCTCAACATTACTTGAGATAAATACCTAAGGCATGATAGAAAAGTAAATTTTGACACATCTTGCAGTCTAATATCTGAGCAAGAGGATTAGAAAATATGACAATAGCAGTAGGACGCGCACCAGCCAAACGCGGTATTTTCGATGCCGTTGATGACTGGCTCAAGCGCGATCGCTTCGTTTTCGTAGGATGGTCTGGGATCCTGCTTTTCCCCTGTGCCTATATGGCAATTGGCGGTTGGCTAACCTGCACCACTTTCGTCACTTCTTGGTACACTCACGGTCTAGCTAGTTCGTACCTCGAAGGTTGTAACTTCTTGACCGTCGCCACTTCTACTCCCGCTGACAGCATGGGTCACTCCCTGTTGTTCCTCTGGGGTCCTGAAGCAGGCTGGAGTTTCACCCGCTGGTGTCAAATCGGCGGCTTGTGGGCTTTCGTCGCACTTCACGGTGCTTTCGCTCTGATTGGATTTATGCTCCGTCAGTTTGAGATTTCCCGTCTGGTAGGGATTCGTCCTTACAATGCGATCGCCTTCTCCGCGCCCATCGCGGTTTTTGTCTCAGTATTCTTGCTTTATCCTCTCGGACAATCAAGCTGGTTCTTTGCACCAAGCTTGGGAGTAGCGGGTATTTTCCGTTTCATCCTGTTTGTTCAAGGATTCCACAACTTCACTCTCAACCCCTTCCACATGATGGGAGTAGCGGGAGTACTCGGTGGTGCATTACTCTGTGCCATTCACGGAGCAACAGTGGAAAACACCCTGTTTGATGATGGTGGACAAGCGAACACCTTCCGTGCGTTTGAACCAACTCAGGCAGAAGAGACTTATTCGATGGTGACAGCAAACCGTTTCTGGTCACAGATTTTCGGGATTGCATTCTCCAACAAACGTTGGTTGCACTTCTTCATGTTGTTCGTACCTGTAACAGGACTATGGATGGCAAGTATTGGGATTATCGGCATTGCCTTGAACTTACGTGCATATGATTTCGTATCACAAGAGTTGAGAGCGGCAGAAGATCCTGAGTTTGAGACTTTCTACACTAAAAACATCCTGCTCAATGAAGGTCTAAGAGCATGGATGGCTACCCAAGACCAACCACATCAAAACTTTGAATTCCCTGAAGAAGTATTACCACGTGGTAACGCCCTTTAAGGAAGAAAAAGGTAATTATTTGATACTAACTAGAGGTTAGGAAAGTAAGCTCTCCAGCAGGGGGGCTTATTTTTGTGATTTATTATCTAGTGCAGTGAAAAAGATAATTTAGAACTATGTTTATGTTAAGGTATCAATTTGAAAAACTTCAGCTCACAATCACCTCTAAACTTTGACATTTTTGGCAATAATTATGCTTTCTCAAAATTATTGATTACCCAGAAGATTAAATTGAACCAGCAATAATTGCTGTAAAATCCACATTTAAAGCACGCCAAACTTCGATCTAGACTATTATTTTTAGCTACTCCACGATAGGCTAGAAGATATGATTTTAAGATTTAATTATTTTAAGTTCTTTGAGATTTACCAGAAATTAATGTTTAATTGTCTTATGTTGGACAATTGCTAAGCAGACTGTTGGTAAACCTTCGGAACTTTGTCTTTGAAAGCTTTAAACTTAGCTTTACTCGGCAATCATTGTCTAATAATGATTGCGGGATATGTCTTGATCTAAAAGCTTTCTGATATCAAAACCAGATTAGTACAGGATAGTAATTAGTTGTGCCAAAGCCAAAAGCCGGCATTATTTATAACGATATTAAGCCAGTTGCTCACAAAATTGCGATAGAAATAGAAGAAAAACTGATTGCGGCTGGTTGGGATGTAAGGATGGCGACTGGGGTAGGTGGAATTCTAGAATACTCCACCCCAGGTAGCCCTGTTTGTCACACCAGAATTGAGCAATTAACTCCTGCCAATTTTGATCGCGAGGTACAGTTTGCGATCGTCTTGGGTGGTGATGGAACAGTTTTATCAGCATTTAGACAACTTGCTCCCTACAATATACCTTTATTGACTATCAATACGGGTCATATGGGCTTTTTGACGGAAACTTATCTAAGCCATTTAACCGAAGCGATAGATCAGTTAATGGCTCAAGACTACAAGATAGAAGAGCGTTCAATGTTGGCTGTCAGAGTATTTCGTAATGATGCTTTACTTTGGGAAGCACTGAGTCTCAATGAAATGGTGTTGCACCGCGAACCACTAACTAGCATGTGTCATTTTGAGGTGAAAATTGGGGGACATGCTCCTGTAGATGTAGCTGCCGATGGCATTATAATTTCAACCCCCACTGGTTCTACTGCCTATTCACTGAGTGCAGGAGGACCCGTTGTAACTCCAGAAGTTCCTGTTTTGCAGCTGGCACCAATCTGTCCCCATTCCTTAGCTTCCCGAGCCTTGGTGTTTAGCGACCACGAACCCGTCAAAGTATTTCCCGCGACACCGAATCGAATGGTAATGGTCGTGGATGGTAACGGTGGATGCTATATTTTGCCTGATGACCAGATCGAAGTTGAAAAATCAATTTATCCAGCTCGATTTATTCGCTTACGATCGCCTGAATTTTTCCGTATTCTGCGAGAAAAGCTAGGCTGGGGGCTGCCACATATCGCCAAGCCGACCTCTGTCGAATTGCCCTAGCCCAGAAGTCATTTAATTATTGCAGTAGGTTTTAGTCTGAGAAATGAATAGTAAATCCACCAGCACCAATTCCTTGATTCTATTGCTTACAGACAGCAATTTTGCTGAGGAGGCGAGTCGAGATCTACAAACTCTTGGCTATTCAACTGTGATGGAAACAGCTCAGGCTGGATGGCACCAACTGAGTAATTATCAACCAATAATGCTCATAATTGATCGCAGTTTTACAGGAAAATCTGGGTTCGATTTATGTCGTCAGCTACGTCATATGGGAGATCGCTTGCCGATTTTAATGTTAGTTGAGCAAGAAACTGTGGCAGAGAGAGTTGCTTGTCTGGAATCAGGAGCCGATGATTATTTATTAAAGCCTTATCAGAGAGAAAAATTACTAGAGCAGATTGGATTATATCTTCAATCAGAAATTAGTGACCCCGAACAACTAAGGTTTGGCGAATTAGTTTTGGACTTAAACACTCGCCAAGTAATCCGCAAAAATCAGATGATTAGCTTAACGATGAAAGAATTTGAGTTGCTTAAATACTTAATGTCTAATCCACAACAAGTAATGACCAGAGAAGAGATTATTGAAAATGTTTGGGGTTATGATTATCGGGGTGAATCAAACGTAATTGAGGTTTATATTCGCTATTTGAGACTTAAAATAGAAAGTCAAAACCACAAAAGACTAATTCAAACGGTTCGAGGTATTGGTTATGTTCTTAGAGAATCCTAAAGTTAGGATTGATTTTGACACTCAATTAGTGGAAAAACATAGTTTGTAATACTTCCGAGTAACATCAACCACATCAACTTAACTGGTCGTCAAATTATTTTAGATTTAATTTGATTGCAATTATACAAAGAGTATTAAATCAGCTTATTCTCTATGGGTTGGGGTCTATTAGCTTGAACTAGTTGCTCAAAAAGATTAGCCTCAAAAACCAGATTATTGAGTCCGAAAAGCTCTTCAGCAATCTCAATCTAGCTCTCGAAGCATTATTTTAATTTACTATTTTCTAGATTAAATAGTTTTAAAATTTGATTATTCTGATCCTTAAACGTGCCTATAATTTAAAGATAAATATTATCTGATCCCCAGGGAAGACAGAAATGTCGGTTTGACCTTATTTTAATCATTGGTTGCAATTGAGTTTTAAATATTCTTACTAGATTAAAATAGGCTATATATAGCTACAATGGGCTTTGGTTAATTAAATTGAGACTTTGGAGCAAAGAATAAAGTATGCCACGCAAAAAAACTAAGTCTACAAAATCTGGTAGCAGACCTCGCAAAACAGCAAGTTTTTTAGAAAAGTCTCAGGTAGGAATTTCTTTGACTACCGAGGCTTTAGAAAATCTTAACCAAATTGTTGAATCAACAGGTCTGACTAAGTCCAAGGTTTTTGAAGGCTTAGTCACAGGTAATTTGGCGATCTCCAGTCAAGTGGCAGAAAAAACCATTACTATCGGCTCCGCAAGTTCAGACAATGGAGCAGATGCCGCAGTAGGTACCCCACCCAAAATTGAGATTCT
Organism: Cyanobacteria bacterium P01_G01_bin.67; assembly: GCA_039179675.1. GTDB lineage: Bacteria > Cyanobacteriota > Cyanobacteriia > Cyanobacteriales > Xenococcaceae > Waterburya. The sequence goes on along the minus strand of JBCDEP010000087.1, from coordinate 8,763 downwards.
CGACGGTGCAAGTTATACAGATCAGCCAGAAAATCCAACTACAGCAACAAGCAAAGAAGATTCGGCGATATTATCTGAACTCAAAGCTAAAATTAAAGAACACAAGGCTAACTATCAGTCTTTAAAGCAATATGCTCAAGAGCAAGAGGCTCTGGTCAAAAAATTAATTAAACAGATAGAAGATCAGAAAGATACAGAATCGTCCGAAGCTAGACAGCAACAAGAAAATCAGAAACAGCAATTAATTGAGGAACTAGAACAGCTAAAGCAACAGCAAGCTGAAAATCAGGCAGAGCTAAAAACTACCAAAGAAACTCTTGCCGCTAGTGAAGCAAAGGTTGAAGAATTAGAACAACAGTTAAATAGCGATCGCTATTTACAAGGTCAGTTAACAGAGAAAGAGTCAGACTTAGCTCAATTACAGCAGCAGTTAGAAGAGAAACAAGGTCAAATCGATAGTCTTGCTGGCGAACGAGAACAAGCACAGAATAAAGTCAACGAGCAAGAATCAGCCTTAACCCAGCTACAGCATCAGTTAGATGAAAAGCAGAGTCAAATCGATAGTCTCTCTGAAGAACGCCAATCAGCTCAAGACCAAGTGGCAGACAAAGAGTCAGACTTAGCTCAATTACAGCAGCAATTAGAAGAGAAACAAGGTCAAATCGATAGTCTTGCTGGCGAACGAGAACAAGCACAGAATAAAGTCAACGAGCAAGAATCAGCCTTAACTCAGCTACAGCATCAGTTAGATGAAAAGCAGAGTCAAATCGATAGTCTCTCTGAAGAACGCCAATCAGCTCAAGACCAAGTGGCAGACAAAGAGTCAGACTTAGCTCAGCTACAGCAGCAGGTAGAAGAGAAACAAGGTCAAATTGATAGTCTTGCTGGAGAAACCGAGCAAGCACAGAATCAAATTAAAGAGCAAGAATCTGCCTTAACTCAGCTACAGCAGCAGTTGGAAGAGAAACAAGGTCAAATTGATAGTCTTGCTGGAGAAACCGAGCAAGCACAGAATCAAATTAAAGAGCAAGAGTCAGCCTTAACTCAATTACAGCAGCAGTTAGAAGAGAAACAGAATCAAATCGATAGTCTCTCTGAAGAACGCCAATCAGCTCAAGACCAAGTTGCAGACAAAGAGTCAGACTTAGCTCAGCTACAACAGCAGTTATCTGAAGCCCAAAATCAATTATCTGCAACATCAGATAGCAATCAAAATCTACAAACTCAATTAACGGATGCGCAACAACAGCTAGGTGTTTTAAGAGATCAAATTCAACAACAGCAATTAGAGCTTGATAGTCTTCGTGCTGATACCCAAAACAGTCAGCAACAATTGAATGATAAACAACGGCAAGTTAGTAGTTTAGAACAGCAAATTAGGCAGCAAAAAGTTCAGATTGAGGAGCAAAATAAAGTTGCTCAAGATCTTGAGCAGCAATTAACTGGAAAAGAACAGCAAGTAACAGAACTAAGCCAAGAGATTAGCGAAAAAGAACAATCAATTAGTCAGACTAAAGAACAATTAAAATCTGAGATCAGCCAGAAAGAGCAGCAGGTAGCTAACCTCAAACAAGAGACTACCAAAAATAGCGAGTTAGAAAGCCAAATCAGAGATCGCTCGATGCAGATTGAGCAATTAAACAACCAACTAGAAGAACAGAAAAATAATTATGGGTTGCTAGATTTAAAAGGAAATGAACAACAAGAATTAATTTCCAGCTTGCGCGCGCAACTGGAAGAACAAGAATCTCTAACAGCAAAAACTAGTGCTTCTAGTACTTACAAAACTTGGACGATAATTCTTTTGGGAATTTTGTTAACAATCGCCTCTGTGATTTCAGCTAAATCTTATTTATAAATCGATCAGCTGATTCTATATTAAGTATTTACATTAAATGCGAGTGATAGATCAAAATTAGAATCAGTAATGAGGTAGAACTAAATATCAAATCAACCTCAATAATTTGGCTTATTTTCTGAGTTGAAATGATATCTATAAAAATTATTGATTAGCACCAGTGGGCTGCTTATTCAAATCCAGGTGATAACGATAAAGTGCTACGGGACGATCACCTGCGTTAAAAAAATCGGGGTCTTGGGGAGAAAGATAAATTGCCGTAATCTGTTCGGCACTAATCTGCTCGGAATCTAACAATTCGTAGCTAGAAGTAGTTTCTACTTCATTGAGATAGAGTCTTTCAGGAGACCTAAAAAGCTGCTGTGTAACTTCGGTGGTTATAAATTGATGCTCTGTGGGCATCTCTTGTTTTCGTCCCGTTATTTTGGAAATTAATTTGCGATCGCCCTTGAGAAAAGTTATTTGTTGATTAGGATTATCAGGATCGACTTTAACTCGGTAAACATTATCATCGCCTAAATATGCCTGGGCAATTTTTTTTCCATTAAATGCCCGATCCGCTACCACCATAGGTTGAGATGATTTTAATCGGGATAAAAATCCTTGAGGACGATGATCATAATCAGTGCCAAATCTGACTTGAAAAGCGATCGCCTGATCGAGGTAGTTCTGATTATCTTCAAACCCAGGAGTCATAATATCTGGAGCAAGAGGAGCAATTTGCTCAGTCAAAATGCTAGTAACATTCCATGTCCCAGCCATCCACTCAGGGTATTTTAAGTCTTCTTTGGCAAGCTTGACCGAGGGTTTATTAGTCCATTGCGGAAATTGGTCAATTCGTTCTTCAATAGTTGCAGCATATGCAGTTGAGGTAAAACTGAGCAAGACTAGGCAAACTAAAATAATCTTTAATAAGTATTTTTTGATAGTTGATGATTGATGATTAAGAGTAATTGTGTCTCTCATGTTTAAAGTATGGCTCAAGTTATGATTAGCATTATTATCCCTGTTCTGAATGAAGCCGCAATCATCAAACAAACCATAGAAAAATTACAGCAACATTCTGAGAGTGAAATAATTGTGGTTGATGGCGGTAGCCAAGACCAAACCATAACCATAGCTCAACAAACAACCGCCAAAGTTTTTACCGTAACTGGAACAAATCGAGCTGGACAAATGAATGCAGGTGCAGATATGGCTCAAGGAGAGCTACTGCTGTTTCTTCATGCTGATACTCAATTGCCGCTCCACTTTGAAAAATTAATCATTAGCACATTAAAGCAACCCAAGGTAGTTGCAGGAGCCTTTGAATTAGCAATTGATGGTACCGATAAATCTCTGCGTTGGGTCGAAATCTTAGTTAAGCTGCGATCGCATCTATTATCTTTGCCCTATGGCGATCAAGGAATCTTTATCTCTAAACAAGCTTTTTTCATGTCAGGGGGATTTGCTACTATCCCCATCATGGAAGACTTTGAATTTATCCAACGAATTAAAAAACAAGGTCGCATTGCGATCGCTCCTGGGTTGGTAACTACTTCTGGTAGACGTTGGCAAAAGTTAGGAGTTTGGCAAACAACCTTAGTTAATCAGCTAATTATTGCTGGTTATTATCTAGGTATTCCCCCCGCTAAGTTAGGTGACTTTTATCGTAGTCGTGGTAAACGATAAATTAATAAATTGATTAATGCGATCGCTTGTAAATTTTTAACATCTAATTTCTCTAGATTGTCAACTTTCCATAGACTTAAAAGTAGATACTTTTAATTACAAGCTGAAACATGAGTAAAAAAAAAGCAAATATTTGATATTTTTTCAGTTACTCATAACATCACTTTTGATTACCTTATTGATTGATAGCAATTGGAACCCATCTTTAGCACAAAACCCAAGTAACTCAGGTTGGGGCATTGTAATCAACCCCAAGCCCGATGAATATAGTGAATTTGCCGTAAATATTAGAGAAAATGCTCCTAGAATATCCCCTTTTGGATTTAAGCTTGGAGAAAAGATATGTAGCGTAATCTCTGGAACGGAATTTAGCTACAGTGAAGTTATACGGACACTTAACGATCAGATTTGGTACAAAGTTAAAATAGACAACCCCCTAGAATTTCAAAGTTCTTCTTGTCCTCAACCTCTACAAGGATGGTTAATTGCCGAACAAAGTGATGGAACGAGATTGGTTGATGAATTTAAAACTGGTACAGTTGTGCAGGCTGCTGAATTATCATCTAATAATAATGTTGCTCAGGCACCCTTAAAAGACTTGGAAACGATTGAACCTCCCGTAGTTGAACCTCAAGGACAGTCTCGAACCCAGGCTCCAGCACGTATTTTGCCTCTAACTAAATCCAACTCTAATACTCCTTACCTTGATGTTAGACCAGAACAACGCAAGACCGAAACTGAATCGAACTCGCCTCAAGTAACTGAACTCAAAAAAGTAAGTAAAGGGGAAGAAGAAGATGATAAGTGGACAACTTTTTCAAATTACTTATTAGTTTGTTTAGGTTCAATTTTAGGCTTATTAGTAATTACCTTTGAACAAGCTAGTAACAATGACGATCTTGATGCCATTGAAATAATTACTACCTTTAGAAACAAGGTAATGTCGCCTATTTTTTTGATTCGATTATCAGTTTTAATTATTGCATCTTTTTCTTTTATTTCAATATTAGGCGGTATTGAGCAAAAAGATAATTTGTTGAATGCAATCCAAAAGCTATCTAACCAAGGTTTTTATGAGCCTGTTATAGCAGGATTTTTAATATGCATAGTTATCTTGAGTTTTACCTCCTCTAGTAAATAATTGCTTGATTAATTGCTCGATAGACATCGATACACAATAGAATTTCAACTCAGAGCCAAAAACACTCCAAGAAGAATTAAAACGAATATTAATAACCTTCTAAATCAAAGTTCCGAATTTAGATTAGGCAGCATTGCATATAGTATAATAGTAGTTTTGTTCCAGCTTTCACCCCCTGTTGATTTCCTATGAAAAACGCCAGTAAAAAATACAACATAGTCACATTTGGCTGCCAGATGAATAAGGCTGATTCTGAGCGGATGGCTGGCGTACTGGAAAATATGGGGTTTGAGGCTGAATCAGATCCTAATCAAGCAGATTTGGTACTCTACAATACCTGCACAATTCGCGATAATGCCGAACAGAAGGTCTACTCTTATCTTGGAAGACAGGCAAAACGTAAACACCAGCAACCAGACTTAACCTTAGTAGTTGCAGGATGCGTTGCTCAGCAGGAAGGAGAGCAATTACTGCGTCGTGTTCCTGAATTGGACTTGGTTATGGGACCTCAACACGCAAATCGTCTGGAAGATTTATTAGAACAGGTTTTTGATGGTAGCCAGGTAGTCGCCACAGAGCCAATTCATATTGTTGAAGATATTACAAAACCTCGTCGAGACAGCAACGTTACCGCCTGGGTGAATATTATCTATGGCTGTAATGAACGCTGTAGCTATTGTGTGGTGCCTAACGTGCGGGGAGTAGAACAATCTCGTACCCCTGAAGCCATTAAAGGGGAGATGGAAGAGTTAGGCAGACAGGGATACAAAGAAATTACTCTACTAGGACAAAACATTGACGCTTACGGGCGAGATTTACCAGGAAGTACTCCAGAAGGAAGACACAAGCATACTCTGACCGACTTACTCTATTACGTCCATGATATCCCTGGAGTCGATCGCCTGAGATTTGCTACCAGCCATCCTCGTTACTTTACGGAAAGACTGATCAAGGCTTGTCAAGAATTACCCAAAGTCTGCGAACATTTTCATATTCCCTTCCAGTCAGGGGACAATGAGATTCTCAAGGCGATGAAGCGGGGTTATACTCACGAAAAATATCGTCGTATTATTAATACCATCCGCGAATATATGCCCGATGCTTCTATTAGTGCTGATGCTATTGTGGGATTTCCTGGAGAAACCGAAGAACAGTTTCAAAATACCATGCAGCTTGTGGAAGATATTGAATTCGATCTGATCAATACGGCGGCATATTCTCCCCGTCCTGGCACTCCTGCGGCTCTCTGGGATAATCAATTAAGCGAGGAAGTAAAAAGCGATCGTCTGCAACGTCTCAATCGTCTAGTATCTGTAATGGCGGAAGCTCGTTCCCAGCGTTATTTGGGTCGAGAGGAAGAAATCTTAGTAGAAGCGCAAAATACGAAAAATCCTACTCAAGTAATGGGTAGAACCAGGGGTAATCGTCTAACGTTCTTTCCTGGCAATATTGAAGAGTTAAAAGGCAAGACCGTTAAGGTGAAAATTACTGAAATTCGCGCTTTTAGCGTCACGGGGGAATTTCTTGAGGTATTGAGATAAGTTTTATTTTGTTTGAATTGGATGGTAATTGTCAGAACCTTGGGGAATTCTCCTCAGTTATGAGTGCCGTATGTCGTTAAATTTATCCTTCCAGATTTAGTGTCCAACTTTATACTGGCTGAATTTTGCCATAATTAGTTGCTATTGATTGGAAAATAGCTGATGTGGATTTGGTTCATCCATGAGTTGATTTAAAATCAATATTTTTGCTGAATCTTAATGATTATGAACGCTTTTCAAGGTTTACTGGGTCAAGAAAAAGCAGTTGAGCTACTGCTACAAGCAGTGAAGCTAAATCGGATTGCCCCAGCCTATTTATTTTATGGTTCTTTGGGAATTGGACGAACGATCGCGGCTAGAAATTTTACTCAGCTGTTATTAACTTCTCACTTGTCTCCAGAAAAGGCTAATTTGGGGGGTAAAAAATTACAAACAGGAAATCATCCTGATTTACTTTGGGTTGAACCGACTTACCTCAAGGCTGGAGAATTATACACTGCGGCGCAAGCGGCTGAGAAAGGATGGCAGTATAAAACTCCCCCTAAAATTCGGATTGAACAGATTCGCCGTATTACCCAGTTTCTCAATCGTCCTGCTTTAGAAGCAACGAGACAAGTTGTCGTTATTGATGATGCACAAACGATGGCAGAAGCACCCGCTAATGCTTTATTAAAGACTTTGGAAGAGCCTGGTAATGCCACTCTAATCTTGATTGCCCCCGATACTGATTCTCTGCTAACTACTTTGGTATCTCGTTGTCAGCAAATTCACTTTTATCCGCTGTCATTAGCTAACTTGACCGCAGCCTTAGATCTTAATGGCTATGGAGAAATTCTCCAGTATCCCGAACTGATTGCGATCGCCCAAGGTAGCCCAGGAAAAGCGATCGCCTCTTGGCAGCAATTGCAGTCAATTCCTGATGAACTGTTACAACGTTTGAAGCGGACGCCACAAACTGCTTTAGAAGCCTTAAATTTGGCTCAAAGTATTACCAGTCAACTAGATAGTGAAACACAACTGTGGCTCATCGATTATTTGCAATATTACTATTGGCAACGGAATCAACAGGTACAGCTGATGTCAACTTGGGAAAAAACTCGTCAGTGTTTGTTACGCTATGTACAACCTCGTTTGGCATGGGAGTGCACTTTTCTGGAACTTTTGCGAGTAGCGAGGGAGTTAGTGTCAAATTAAGTAATAAGTAAGCAGAAATTCTCAAAGACCTATAGTGAATTAATTATCTCTGTCACTTTGGTAATTTGCTCTATACTCATGAGCTAAAGTTTGCCATGCACAATACAGAATTAGAATATGATCGCTGGCTGGAAGAACAGATAAAGCTTCTGAATCAAAGGGAGTTTAAATATCTAGACGTTGATAATTTGATTGAGGAATTATAGTAACGGACATGGGAGTTAAGACGAAGCATCTTTAAGAACTGATTCCATTGCGGCTCTCAATTTTTCAGCATTTGACAAAAGATGGCGAATACGACTATTGAACGCTCTTTGAGAATTATTCATCAAAAGATGCTGTTTCCCAAACTTAAATTAATTTAAGAAGTGACTACATCAGCTAAACTTTTTTAATTTCTTTCTTAATTAAGTTTACGACAATTTTATCCAAAGAGATATTAATCTTACAGTTTTAATTTACTACCAATCAGAGGTTGCAAGCTTGTATTCGAGAGAAAAGACTATGTTGAGTTACACCCCTCGTTATAATAAATAAAATCTTTTGAGTTAAAGTACTACTTTCAGGGAGGTTTCGCCAGATAATTGGAAGATGACCCTTCGGTGCTGTTCGCTTGTAAGATAATTCACTCAATAGCAACCATCTCCCTTCTTTTCTCCAGCCTATATAATCGCCGAAACTTCTCCATATTTCATCATCATACTCTCTTGTTCCCCCCAGACTCTCGTAAATTTCTTTCTGAACACTAAAGCCAAAGTTCCCGTCGCTATAGTGTAGCCATAGTTGGTTAATGGTACACAAATCTTCACAGGGAAGATTATCAATATCTTCACCTCGTAGCCATACTTCGCTTGTTCTTGCGGAAGCTTCCAGCATGACTTTAAGTGTCTCCTCGTCAGCTTCTTGCCATTTCTCTTGTTCTAGGAGGTCACGGAGTCTACGGTAGTCTATGCTTTTCGTGCTTTTAAGTCCTACCTTATCCTTTAAGGTGGTTAGTGGTTCAGATGTTAGCTGCTCTATCTGTTGTCGTAGCTGGGCAATTATTGACTCTTGTTCCGCTATTTTTGCTTGTGCTGCTTGGAGATTAGCTTGCTGTTTAGTAAAGCGCAATTTTTCCTGTTCTAATTGTTGCTCTAATTCTTCCTTCTCTTGGATCGAAGTTGCCTTGATTGCTTCAAGTTGATTACTGTGCGATTGCTCTAATTGCTGCTCTAGTTGCTTACTCCCTTCCCACTAAAAGATTAAGCAACAAGTGAGAAAATGAAATTGAGTGTCTTTTGAACTTGTCGAGCCGAGAGAAACTGATTAGAATCTAAGAACTGAAACAACTTTTGCTCAATCTGTTCGAGTGTTGTCCC
>JBCDEP010000181.1:0-11960 GCA_039179675.1 Cyanobacteria bacterium P01_G01_bin.67 | reverse complement strand
ATCAATAAACTGACGATTGCAATCGCGACAAAGGTAGTTTTGCTTGTCTTTTCGTCGACCATTCTTGACTATTTTCTTTGATTCGCATCTAGGACATTGCATGGCTGATAGCGTTTATCCTATTTTAGCTGTGCAACGCCAAGCAGACAATATAGATAGTTTAGATCTGCAACCTTGTTTGGCGGATCATCCTTTTAAGGAGAAAGTTCCTGATCTGTTGCGGGAAACTCATGATTTGTTGGGTGGTGCGCCTGTTAAGCGACTTTCTCAGAGTTAGTAGTTTATGAGAATGTTGCTTTTGGTAGCTTGAGGTTAAATGAATATCTCGCGCAAAGAGGTCAGACCCCGCGTCGCCGTCAGGCGCAAGGGAACGCTGACCTAGCAAAGGCGCAAAGTGGTTGTAATGATAATTTTTTAGACGCGGGTTAAAATTTCTAAGCATAGACTTCTTGAGCATCTTTGAAGAATGCGCCTCGTACAATTAAGTCTTGTTTTAAAGATTCTGTAATTCCCTTATTATGAGCAAAGCGAGTATGTTCGACCTTAGCCTCACTCAAGTTAGCCTTAATTAAGTTGGCTCTACTCAATCTAGCTAGACTCAAATTAGCTAGACTTAAGTTGGTTTCACTTAGGTTGGACTCATAGAGGATAGCTGCACTTAGGTTAGCTCCATTCAAATTAGCTTTACTTAGATTGGCTTTACTTAGATTGGCACTTCTAAAGTTAAATCCTCTCCGCCTAATTCTACTCAGGTTAGCTCTTCTCAGGTCGGCTTCACTCAGGTTAGCTCCTCTGAGGTCAGCTCCTCTGAGGTCGGCTTCACTCAGGTTAGCTCCTCTGAGGTCGGCTCCTCTGAGGTCGGCTCCAATCAGGCTCCTACCTCTAGCACCTTTAGTTTTAATTTCTTCAATTAAACGAGCCTTTTCAGTATTTTTTTTCTCTTCTATATCTAAATTTTCAGCAACAACCAAACTAATATCCTCAACAGGAATATCTAATATTTCATTTAGCTGCCCTGACTGGAATAATTCTTGTAACTTCTGAAAATCTTCTGGATGACCTTCCAATCCAATTTTGATACTTCCTTGCTTCACATAGTTGATTGTCAATTTATGTTTAATGCCTAATTCGCCTAATTTTTCAACAAGATCCTCAATTTCTATCTCAATCCCTTTATATTTAGCTCTTTGATCTTTAGTTAGTTCACCAGATAAAGTTATTTCAAATTTACTTGTGCCTGAAGCGAGATTATTATTTGGGGTATTTTCTTCAACCTTGGATTTATTCTGTGAATCGATGTTGACAGTAAAATTGATATAAGTCTTGCTAGATGATTTGTGATTATTTTCTTCTAAATGACCAGCGACTTTAGCATTATCTTTAACTTCTCCATCATCGAGATGACCAACGCCATAATTGCCCTGTTGTTCGTATTTATTACCTTCAGCCATATCAATAATGCGATCGCCAGTCACTTTTATATATCCTTGTAATATTATGAAAGCTTATCTCTATTAATTTAAAGGCGATCGCACTTTGACACCTGCTATCAATCACATATCTTAATTAAACAGAATTAATAATGATATCTGCACTGTAGAAACTCAATAAACTTATCTGTAATTCTATAAACTAATCGATGCTCTTGAGTTATACGTCGCGACCAAACAGTAGACTTAAAATGCTCAAGTGGCTCTGGCTTACCCAGTCCGACAAAAGGATCTTCAGTAACAGACTCAATCAAATCTAAGATCTTTTCTGCTTTACGTTTGTCTTTTCTAAACCACCAGCCAAAATCTTGGCGAAACTTCTGATTAAAGATTATTTTGCGATTCAATAATCAAGTCCTCTAAGCTTTCATTGGGAATTTCTGATTCTGATACCTTGTCTCTAGCCTCAGATTCCGCTATTGCTTCAAACAATCTTTCAGCGTTAGCAGGGGAACGTAGTAAATGTAGAGTTTCCAAGATAGAACTTAATTCTTCAGCAGGTAGCAAAGCAATATCTTTGTGACCTTTTCTAGTGATTACAGCGATCGCATTATCTGTTTCTACTCTGTTTAATAAACTAGCTAGATTCTGCCTAGCGTTAGTGTAACTCGTTGTTATTTCCTGCATCTCTTTTTATGTACATGAAGTATGTACATAATAATAGCATTGCAATAATTTGCACGGCAGTATATTTATTTTGTTGTCGCCACATTACCCATTGGTAAATTTATGTCGCTTTAGATCAGTAACAAAAGAGTTGCTTATTTCCTTATCCTTCATCCCTTTGAAGTTGATCGCATTTTCTTAGCCGACATATACTTTTCAGTTTCTCGCAATCTTTGACTCAAAAAGCGACAGATTTCTAACACAATGTGAGGACGTTGCGAAATTAAACTTAGAAAGCGTTTCTTTTCTAAACAGAGCAATACCGAATCCTCCAGCGCGATCGCACTATCCCAACGGGGCGCTTCATCAAAGAGGGCAATCTCGCCAAAATATTGTCCTGTAGTCAGCTGTTTTATTTCTTCTGGTTCACCATCAAGCTCTTTAACAATTTGGATTCTACCGTCAGCAATGATGTATAAATGACCACCCCAACTTCCCTCCGTGTAAATACTTTCTCCTGCCATGACTTGCTTTTGTAATAAAGCCTTATCAATGGCGAACAGCTCATCAAGAGACAGATTTTTAAATAGCGCAATATTTCGGAGCAAAAGTAATCGATTCATAGAAGAACTTACGGGACAGGTAAACTGCTGGGGAGTCGGAAAAATTTCTTGTGCTACCGATTGTACGACGGGGTCGGGGTCTTTGAGTAGGGCTGTTGGCACAACCGCTAAAGCTACAGATGCCCCAGTTTTAATCCAGCGATCGCTGGAGTCTAAGGCTTCGAGGAGTATTTTATAGCCCTTGTTGCGTAGCCACTGGGGATCAGGCTTGATTTTGCTAGGGGGTGATGCGGCTACGGTTTGTTCTAATAAGGGCATTAGGGGTTGAATAAACCGACGGTGATTGATCGAGGTTAAGACCTCCACTGCATTGGCTAGATCACGCTGGTCGCTAGTTGCTAAGATCCGCTGCACCAAACTAACGGTACGGGAATAGCCGAGACAAGATAAAACATACAGTACTTTCTGCAATAAACGCTGTTGATAGTCTTCAATCGCCACTGCCAGTAATTTCCAGCTAGAATCCTCTCTGGGCATTTGCTGTTGCCATTTACGGGTCAGGGTAAACTGCTGAAATTCAGGTGAGAGATGTTTAAACAGTATTTCGTTGGCTTGCTTACTTTTAAACTTGGCAATTGCGGCGATCGCTGTTTGCACTACCCGAGAATCTTGAGCCGTTAAGTGTTCTTGTGCCAATGCTAAACCTGATTTTCCATAAGCCGCTAAGCAACTGGCAACCTGTTGCCGTACTTGAGGAGCAGGATCTTTCAACCCAGTAATCAAATGCTCGATAGTTTCTGGACAATGGGTAATTTCTAATATTTTAAATGCCGCAACTCTAACTGCTGGATAATCGTGATTGATTTCAGCCGCCGCAATCTTAGCTAAATGATGATCCTCAGGATGAGCCAGATTAACCAAAGCCGCCAAAGCTTCTGGCTTGGTTTCAGGATTTACCTGTGGCAGAAGATATTCAATTAAAGTAATAAACTCTGGATTTTGACTGTGAGCAACAACTCTAGCGATCGCCTGAATGATTTCGTTGCTTAACTGTAGCTGCCAAAACTGTTCAGCAATCCGCGAATCTAACTGGTCATTAGCCTGAAATGCTGCAACCAAACCTAATGCTCTCAATTCTGCATTACTATCAGCAATCAAGGCTTCTAAGTGAGATGGCTCAAAAGGATATTGGTTAGCAATCAAAATTTCTAAAGCTGTTGCCTGTACCTTTGGTTCAGACTCAGTTAGTAAATTAACAAACTTGCCGAGAATTTGCTGATCGCAATTGCTAAACAATTTTAAGATTCCCTGACGTAAAGCATGATCGACATCAGGTAATAAAGTCCTGATTTCTGCAAAAAACTGCTCGGGATTACCAACATTAGCCGCCAATTCTAAACCTTTGATTTGCGTATAGCGATCGCTTTCCCTTAAGAATTCTTGAATAATGGTGCTGGACTGAGATGGTAGCTGACTCCTTTGAGCATCAAAATCATCTAAATTAATTGTGTCACTACGAATCATTTCCTCCAGGCTTTGAACATAAAATTTGCCCATCGGTAGACGCACTAACAACAACACTAACGTCAAACTAATTGCCAACCAGGTAATTTGCGGCAAACTGAGATATAGATGACAAATCCACAGCACTATTCCCGCTAGAGTTAATCCCAAAGAGTAGATCAACCCATCACTCACGGCTCGAATTCTGCCGACATATTGATGGGGAATGCCGTTGTAATTCAGCTGATGTACAGGAAGATTAATCGCTTTGTAGAGAGCATCTCCGTTGACGTGCAAGCCGATCGCCGCCGTCAAATTAAAATTAACCAGTAGTCCTCCCAGGCTAAACAAAGTGGTCAGGGGATAAACTGCATTAAGCCTAGCTACTCCCACCCATTTCAATAGTGGGCGAGTGACTCCGTAGAGAAACACCACCTGAATCAAGGAAATGACCATTCGCATCAGTCCCAGAAATCCTGTTAGCTCAGATTCAGTAAACCGTTGACCATAGATATTAAACCAGAGAAATTCAGAGCTAATGTAAATAATTACTAGTAAAAAAGTGCTGCCAGCTAAAAATAAGATTAAAGGATAGCGTTTCCCGAGATCGGGCAGTATTTTAAAAGATTCCCCCATACCAACCTGAGATTCCGCAACAGAAGATTGCAAACGACGCTGAGAATTTTCTAAATAAATCAGCTGTCCAAAAGCGATCGCCATAAAGAAGGGCAATCCCCAAAGTAATTCTCGACTAGGAAAATATCGGGACAAGAAAATTGTCACGCCACCACCGATTAGAGTGCCTGCTGCTTGAGCAATGCCAATTAGCGGAGCATTTTGTTTGTATTCAATGGTGGTGAAATAGTCAGTGAGTAACCCAGGATAGAGCAGATTATTATTAAAATCCCACTGGAAAAAGATCACAATTAGCAACACATAGTAACCCCAATCCGTATCAAGATTGAGCAGCAGCCGCAACCCCAACATCAGGAAGATCGAGATCCCTAATACATAACGAAAAATTTGGGGACGACTATAGCGATCAGCTATCTGCGAAAAAATACCGTAGAGAGGAAATGAACTTAAACCAATCAAGATAAAAGCCAGGGGTAGCTTTCCCGCACCAACCTGACTCACAAACAAAGAGTTGGCGATCGCCATTGCCATAACATTATAAATTAAGACCGTTACGGCTAAGAGCGATAGTTGAGGTAAGCGACCAAATTGACTAATCATGATGTTTTTTGCTCACCTGATTTGGCATCTATTACGGGAGATGATGTTGTCGGTTGTGGGTCAACGTTCATCTTCACCACTAAATTACTGGTGTTGGGAATTAATAAAGTCAAACCTGCGGCAATAATTAAACAGACACCCCCCATGACCACAGCTAACAGGCGATCGTCATGAAGTAAATGCTGCATAATCCACCCCATACCTAAAGCCGCTACGATCTCTGGCAAGACCACAAAAAAATTAAATATTCCTTGATACACTCCCCGACGTTGGGACGGAATTGAACTGCTGAGCATAGCATAGGGCATAATCAAGGCACTTGCCCAAGCTATCCCAAGACCAATCATTGCCAAGAGCAAAATATATTGATTTTTGATAGTCAATAAGGATACCAAACCAATTCCTCCGCATAGTAAACATAGACTATGAGTTAGAGGACGACCTAAATAGCGGGCAATATGGGGTAAGACAAAGGAAAAGCCAATGCAGACTGCATTGTAAACAGCAAAGCAAATTCCTGCCCATTCAACCCCTTCACTATAGAGAGTTGAATCTTGGTTAAATGCGCCAAAAATATTACGGGCTACTGCGGGAGGAAAATAAAGGAAAAAGCAAAATATACCCAACCAGGTAAAAAACTGTACCTTAGATAATTGTTGCATCGTGGTCGGCATAGTCCTGAAAGTTTGCCATGATTCCCGCAGACTACTAAACAATCCACCTCGATCGGCTTTTAGTTGCGCAAATTTAGCTAAATTTGCGGGAGGATACTCAGGGGTGGTTACGATTGTCCACAGTACAGTACCTAAAAATAATATCCCTCCAGTGTAGAATGATACCTCTACCGTCAGCGGGATTCTGCGCCAAGCATTACTAGCATTACTTACCTGAAAAATATTATTTAGTATCCAAGGTAAAGCAGATGCCGAAACTGCACCCAAGCCTAGCATAATACTCTGCATGGCAAAGCCTTTAGTCCGTTGCTCAGTTGGTAACAAGTCCCCGACAAAAGCCCGAAAGGGAACCATGCTGACATTAGCGCTAGTGTCTAAAATCCACAATAAACTTGCTGCTATCAGCAGATTGCTCGCATGAGGCATCAATACCAAAGCCAAACAAGCAAAGACTGCACCTACTAAAAAATAAGGTCTTCTTCTCCCCAAAAAATTCCAAGTATAGTCGCTTAAGTTCCCAATAATCGGCTGTACCAGCAAACCAGTTAGGGGCGCTGCTAACCAGAGGATTGGCAGCTGATCGGCATCTGCACCTAAATGCTCAAAAATAGCACTCATGTTTGCCATCTGTAATCCCCAGCCGAACTGAATTCCTAAAAAGCCGAAGTTCATATTCCAGAGCTGTCTAAAGTTAAACCGAGACTTAGAAGTTGATTGTGAGGAAATGGACATAAAGCGAAAGTCGTAAAATGTGCGCCTGGAAAAAGCTGAGTAATATTGTCAGTTTAGTCTAACTTGCCTTGATGATTGTTTTCGGGAACACTTTTATCAGGATATATCTGGGATTAAGACTCAAATGTAAGATTAAAAGCTTAGCTTTTAAATCCCTAGAAATTTATTCCAGATATTTTCTTTATGGCATTAGAAACTTTTCCCATCGGCATTAGCCCTAAATCTCTTCAAGATTGCTTGCATAAGTAAATTACAGCACTTGACTTTTGACCTGGATAAGATCTGTATAGCTAGAATTAATTTTTAATTAGGGTTAATTTGCTAATTTTACCGAGATAGTTTTAAGATAACTGCAATATATAGATAAAAAAAGATTTAATTTACCATGCCAGGTTTGAAAGAAAAACTTGAACAGGATGTTGCTGATATTTCCTGGAAAGACTTGCAACCTCATGCCAAAAGAGATGCCATTATTGTTGTCAAACCAGAGCTAGATTTGACTGATGTCGCAGTTGCGATCGCCGAAGATAACACCGCTTCCGTTCAAGGATGGATAGGCGAACAGTCTATTGCCAAACCTTCTTCTGAGCAACTAACTGATTGGAATCAGACTCTTGATAAGCAGTTTATTGCTTTAATAGTGCAGCCATTTGTGATCGTCAAGGAAGCAATCTGAGAGCCTTATTGTCGCTCTAGTCCTGTTTTCACCCACTCAATACAGTCTTGGGCGCTAGTAAAAATTTTAGGAGCAGCGATATTAACTAGATTACCTGGTGCATAGTGGTCATAGAAATATTTACCCGCTGTTTGATGAATAATAATCAGGTTGTGACGATAAGTATAACGCTGGCGAAAATAACCAGTCCCCTCTAAGATTATTTGAGTGTCTAAGTGCTGTTTGGCGATCGCCACAATTCCTTCTGTTTCATCAGCATATAGCTTGGCAGGATTTTCTGCTTGGTGCAAGATACTATTATATCCCTGTTCCGAGAGTAAGGCATAGGAATAGATCTTTCGACCATCAATAGCGCTATAAACAAAAGGGATGATCAAACATTCCTGATATGCCACAGATTTTTCGTAGAGGAAACGCTTGATCATTAAGCATTAAATCACTAACTTGACGGTGAATAGTGCTTTCAGTTAATTATCAGCTGTTTTTTGCAAATAAAAAATCAACAAATTCAAATCATAGGGGAGATGATACGTTCATACCTTACCCCTATTATGCTCAACATTTCCTGGCATCAAGCCCAGAGTTGATAGTCAATCACTATTTAAAGATTTGAAAGTTTAGTTTAAAGGGTTAAAGATTGAGTATTAGTTTCTAGCAAAGCAGCTAAATCTTTCAAGAAAGCAGCTGCCTGTGCTCCATAAATAATGCGGTGATCGGCAGTAATATTGACCTTCATTTGACGCTTAACCCCCATCATACCTGAATCATCGGCTACTAGTTGAGGTTTAGAACCACCCACTGCTAGGATAGAACCTTGTCCCTGTGGCAAGATAGCATCAAAGTTATCTACGCCAAACATGCCCAAATTAGAAAGGGTGAATGTGCCAGTGCTGTATTCTTCGGGTTGTAATTGCTTAGAACGAGAGCGAGCAACCAAGTCTTTCCAGGTGCGAGATAGAGAATAAATATCCATCTGATCAGCATTACGCAACACTGGCGTAATCAAGCCACCGTCGGGCATGGCTACTGCCACTGCCACATTAATTTCTGAATTATAGCTAATCGCATCTTGACTATAGCTAGCATTAACAACAGGATGATTTTTTAAGGTAACGGCGATCGCTTTTGCCAGTAATGCCGTCATAGTCACGCCCTTGGGCTTAATTTGCTGATAAAGCTTATCTAAAGCATCAGTATTGATCGTATAAGCCACATGGAAAGTAGGTACCTGTAAACTTGCCATCATGTTCTGTACCACTGCTTTCTGCAATGTATTGAGTGATACAGTTTCCCTAGGGGTAACTTTGACAGGAGGTTGAATAGGAGGTGGAGGAAGTAAATCCCGACCTTCTTTATCATTGCCAATTACAATATTCGGTTGTTTTCCAGCAGCATGCTCCACATCACCTGCGGTAATGCGACCGTAAGGACCACTACCTTGAAGTGTTTTTAAATCTACTTTTAATTGTTTAGCTAATTTTTTGGCTCTAGGAGATGCAACAATTCTCCCAGAAGCTTTTCCGTTGCTATTATTGCCTCGATTAACTATTGGCTCAGATTTAGGATCGGCAATAGGCGGTTTTGGTTCGATTGTGACTGAGGCGCCACTGTCCCCAGCGTAGGCTGCCGCTTGTTTTTTAGCTTCTTCAATTTCGGCTTCTGTTTCTGCTATCAGAGCGATCGCACTACCCACAGGCGCTTCTTTTCCTGCTTCCACCATAATTACTGCCAGGTAGCCTTCGTTGAATGATTCGACATCCATGTCGGCTTTATCCGACTCCACCACTAAGACTGTTTCCCCTTTTTCTACTTTGTCCCCAGGAGATTTAGCCCACTCGACAATCTTACCTTCGGTCATGGTGGAACTGAGGGCGGGCATGAATATATCGTGAATCATAGTGTGCGATCTTAGTTTTGTAGTTAGTTACCAATTAATTTAAATTGCAGGAAAACAAATCATTTTTCCTAAAACTTGAGCTGTAACTTTGTGTTGATTACAATCTCTGATAATAACATTTATCGTTCCCCTAGTTTGGTTTACAGCTCTCACTAAGCTCTAGGGATTAAACCTTCTCCAACCTTTTCTGATTAGATTGCATATTGATTAAGTTTCTCAAACAGCTTTAAAGCTGAGTCAGAGTATGCCATCTTGCAGCAAGATGGATTTTTACTTAATTTTAAGTTGTTATCTTCGGGCTAACTCTGGTTTGCGACCCAACAAGCCAGTCATTAGCTTCAAAGCAAATATTTTAAGCGGTTTTAAATAGTTCATGAGCCGCAACCCTAATCTACGCACAATAACCACTGGCAACCAACTGTTAGAAAATAGGCGGTCTAATAAATCGGTAAATCCCAAAATAGCTAGATTCTCTATTTTACGCCAGCCTTCATAACGTTTAAGAACTTGCACTTTGCCAATATCTTGTCCTTTCTGACTAGCTGCTTGTAGTATTTGCGCCAAACTAGCGGCATCGCGGATGCCCATATTTAAACCTTGTCCCCCCACAGGATGACAACAGTGAGCCGCATCACCAATCAAAGCTAATCGAGGCTGAATATAGCGATCGCATTGCATCAACTGAACAGGAAAAACCATGCGTTTACTGACTAACTCTAAATCTCCTAAGCTCCCTCCAGTATAGAGTTGCAGTTTTTCTAGAAAAGCTGATTCATCTAATTCTGCTAATGCTTTAGCTGCGGCATGGGGATGTGTCCAGACAATCTGACAGCGGTTTCCTGGTAACGGTAGCACTCCCATTGGACCACTAGGCCAAAAACGCTCAAATGCCGTGTTATTTTCGGGAGCAGTATGTTTAATTGTAAATGCCACACAAGACTGCCAGTATTTCCAGCCGCGAGTTTTGATGCCTGCTAAGTTACGAATCGGCGATCGCGCGCCATCTGCCCCGATAACTAGTTTGGTTTTGATTAGGCGTTGTTCTCCATCCACCTTCACTTCTAAAGTGGAAACATCTCGCTCCGTATTGACGTTGATTACTTCTCCAGGACAAAGCCAATCAACGTTATCACAGTCTTTTAAATACTTATGCAAGGCAGTAATAACCACATTATGTTGCGCCACGTAACCTAGGTGTTCTCCAGGCAAATCTTGGGTTTCAAAATGGACTTTCTTCGGATAATCAGCGTCAGTAAGGCTAATATGCTGATATTTGCCGATATGAGGATAAATATCTTGCCAGACTCCAATTCCTTGGTATATATAGCTTGATAGTGGAGAAAAAGCGTAAGCTTGGGTTTTTGCTGCCGTCACTTCGGGGGCGCGCGCTTCAATTAGAATAATTTTTAAGCCAGAATCCTTTAATGCCGCAGCTAGAGTTGTCCCCACAATGCCACCTCCCACAATAGCTAGGTCACAGTTGAGACTAGGAGCCTTTATTTTACTAGTTTCTGGTTGCAATAACATTCTCGAAATTTGTTAAATAAGTTTAAATAAATATATTGAGTATATATACTTTTCTTTATTGTGACGCGATTAGCATTTCAGAACAAGGTGAGATTTTGTAAATCAATGATCGCAGACAAAGTTTATCCTGTCCGAACTTAAATTATTTCCAGTTGGTAATTTCATCCTCGGGAACAAAGTCAGGAGCGTCGAAGTAGTATTTGCCTGCTGTGGCAATGATTCTTAAAAGTGATTGCAGAATAACTCTTGCAATTACTGTGGCTTTTCCAAGACTAACTTTTCTTGCATTAAGACAATTTCTGTTTTTGATCGCACACTAACTAGTTTATTAACGACGATCTAGGGCTTTTGTCAAGATAGATAACGCTCTTAATACCATAAGACAGCGATCGCCCTGTAAATCAATAAAATTAGCAAAATATTGCTTGCTTGAAGAGATCTGGCAAGGATAATACTCTTCTAGAGTTTTTAAATACCAATAATGCTCAATTGCAGGGAACATGGCGACTTCTGCTATCCTATGTAAAACCAATAAAACCACCAGTTGATTCTAATTCTTGTTGTTTCACTGCTGCTTTCGAACTAAAAAAAGTTTCTGCCAGATTAATAGGTGGCGATTCCAATCGAACAATATCTTCAATTGTAATCTCAGAGATAGGAATTGACAAAATCGAATTACGTATGTTTATAGTAGTTTTATTAATTTCATGCGTAAGATAGGAAAATAGATCTCCCAAGCACCTTGTAATTACGTACCCTCCATAAATTTCTTGAGGCTCGTAAACATTTTGCCAAAATTCTAGAGGCGGATTGCTAATAGCAACCTGGAACAGGGCATCGTAAATTTGCGATAACTTGCTTCTTGCTCTCTAATATATTTGTAATAACTAATCAAAGATGCCTAATATAATTTATCTAGATCTGATTGTTGAGATTCTAGATTCATCATTAATAACATCAAACAAGCTAAATATGCTGAAATACTAATTTATAATTAATCCAAAATTCGGTGTTTTCGCGAATAGTCTTATATATTTTATTTGTTAATATAATTTT
>JBCDEP010000008.1:0-63380 GCA_039179675.1 Cyanobacteria bacterium P01_G01_bin.67 | reverse complement strand
CTTTCAATTCAGACTCAAGCTTATAAAGTAATTGAGAACCAACACCTTGCTTTTGATATTTGGAAGAAACAAAAAATTCTAGTATTTTAAATCCTTGCGCGCCTTTAAAAGGAACAAATTTGCCTAATATAGCTCCAATAATTTCGTCATTTATTGTAGCAAGATATCCATAAAATCCCTGAGAGTTGAATATCCAAGTTAATCGTTGATCTGCCCAATCATACTCCCAATATTCATTCCAAGGTGGAACACTAAATACTGAGATATATAGCTTTGAAAGATATATTAAATCTTTTTCTTCAATTATTCTGATCTTCATTCATCTTTGAAATAGAAACAACATCAAAAACTAACTAGACTGTAACAACTTGAAATTATTGGTATCTTGAGTTGCTATATTTTTGAATCAAACTATATTAGATGTTGCCTTGTCTTCTCAGCCAATACTCACTTAAAAAATGAATCTGCTGAAAGCCAACCCAGATATTTAGCCCAGGTATCAGCATCCACCAGATTGTCAGCGGGGGTTCCAATCCTTCCTCACGATACATTTGATTTACAGTGCGATAGAGGCGAAATTGAGCATAATAGATCCAGCCTAAACCCAAGAGCGAAAACCAGCCAAACCAAGGATCGACATCAGGGTCTAATCGCCACAGAATTTGAGGAAACAGTACGCCGACAAAAAATGGAATCAGGCACTTTGCCCCCGACCAACTCCGACCATCGTAACGCCGCAGTTCATATTGAATCATCCATTTATAGTATCCGTAATAAGCCAAAAAGCTCATGCCAGAATACAAGATAACTTGCTTGAGGGGACGAGGAGTCCCTATCGTTTGCTCAGTCATTCTTCAGTAATCAGTAATTAGTAATCATTTATCCCTTAACTATCGCTCCAAAATCAGCCAATACCCTGGCGTGATTCCGCAACAGACCTAATAGATTTAAGCGGTTGCGTTTGACATCAGGATTATCTGCCATGACGAGAACGCTATTGTCACCATCAAAAAAACTGCTTACCACTGGGGCAATTTTGGTCAAACCATTAATCAATGACTGATAGTTACGCTCTTGTTGGGAGGTTTCAGTTTGCGGTAACAGTTCTACTAATGCCTCATAAAATTCACGTTCAGAAGACTGCTCAAACAATTCAGGATTAATTAAATCTTGGGGATCTAAAGCTTGAGTATTTAAATCTCCCTTACTCGCTAAACGTGCTGAACGATTAATTGTTTCGTAGATTTCCTGTAGCTTGCCATTGTTGCGAGTCGATTGGAGGAAGATAGCGCGATCGCGAACATCCAATAAATCTTCCAAAGCTCTCTGGGTATATTCAGGATCGTCTTCTCCTACGACAGCATTAACCAAATCATAATCAATCTGCTGTTCATCTTGCAGTAAGGTTCTGATCCGCTGAATAAAAAACTCTTGTAAAGCTAAAATCGGCGATTGATACTCAGAATGTCCTGAGGCAAAATCTTCTGTCCCTTGTTCCAAAAGTTCAGCCAGATCGAGAGGAAGATTACTTGACCAGGTAATATTAACTACACCATTAGCAGCCCGTCGTAGGGCAAAGGGATCGGATGAACCAGTGGGAATCATGCCTAAGCCAAAGATCCCGACTAAAGTATCCAAGCGATCGGCTAAACCAACTACCTGACCATTGAGAGTTGTGGGCATTATGTCATCTGCCCCCCTGGGTAAGTAATGTTCAAAAATACCTTTTGCTACTGTAGGAGATTCACCGCTGACTAAGGCGTATTTTTCACCCATGACTCCCTGTAGTTCAGGAAACTCATAGACCATTTGAGTTACTAGATCTGCTTTGCAAAGTAAAGCCGTGCTTTCAATTTCGTTCTGTTGAGATTCGCTCACTTCCAACTGTTCGGCAATAGTTCTGGCGGTATCAATAATGCGGTCAACTTTATCCCGCATCGAGCCTAAATCTTCTTGAAAGGTAACGTTTTCTAACTCAGGCAGATAAGTATCAAGATGTTCATCACAGTCTGCCTGATAAAAGAACTGAGCATCTGCTAATCTGGCACGAATCACTCTGCCATTACCTTCAGCAATGACATCTTTCTTATTAGGATCGCCGTTAGCAATGGTAATAAAGTTAGGCATCAAGCTATTATCGCCTTCCTCCTGATGTACGGGAAAATAACGCTGATGACTGACCATGACCGTTGTAATTACTTCTGTTGGTAGCCTGAGAAAATCGGCTTCAAACTTTCCTGTGACTGCGGTGGGGTACTCTACTAAATCTACGACTTCTGACAGTAAGTCGGGATAGATCTCGGCTCTACCACCAATATTACTGGCTTCTGACATAATCTCCGTTAGGATTTTTTCTTTTCTGGCTGCTGAGTCCACCTCAACCGCTGCCTTCCTCATTGCTGCGACATAATCTTTTGCCTGAGCAATGGTTAACGTTTGCGGGTGCAATACCCGATGTCCCCGAGAAATGCGATCGCTTTGAATACTTTCCGAACCATTGACTAACTCTAAAGGCAAAATCTCATCATTCCATAGCGCTACTAGCCACCTAATGGGACGCGGAAACCGTAAATCTCCATCGCCCCAACGCATAAAGCGTTTACCTTCCAAGCCAGTAATCCACTGAAGACATAATTCCTGCAAGATCTCTGCTGTCTGCCGACCGGGAATCTGTTTTTGAATGAAGGTAAATTCTCCCTTAGGAGTATCTCTGATTTCTAAACTGTCTATACTTACACCTTGCTTACGAGCAAACCCTTCAGCAGCTTTGGTGGGTTGACCATCTTTAAAAGCAGCTCTTACGGGAGGACCTTTGATCTCTTCTTCTCGATCTTCTTGCTGGATCGGTAGCTCTTTAATTAATACGGCTAAACGGCGAGGAGTACCGTAATATTCAATCGTGGCTGGATTTAAAAACTCTTCTGACAAGCTTTGGGGAATTTTGGCTTGCCACTGTGCGATCGCACTTCTAACGAAATCTGCGGGTAATTCTTCCGTTCCTACTTCCAGTAAAAAATTAGCCATAAAAGAGATTTTTTTGTTGCCGAATCGTTTAATCAGAATAGCAGTTATTAATTCTCAATGATCAACAAACAATTTGAACGTGATGATCAGACACGTATCAAAAAAAAAGTAGTAACAAGAGGAAGATGCGGACTCAGAAACGACCAAGAGGAAATAATTGAAGATTTACTGCCAAAAAGATCAGGGACAGTAGGAGCAACGGCTAAAGATAATAGGATTGCTTCTCGCAGCATTGCCTTATCGTTATCATGGGAGGATTTCCTAGAGAGATTTGTTAAATTTAGAGTCTATTGCTCTAGCTGCTTTTGTCCAGCACTATTGTTCGTTTAAAATATTTAACTCATCTCGCCATTGAGCAACAGGTTTATCCCATGCCTGTTCCCATTTTTGAGAGAAAAGTTGCTTTGCTTGCTTTCCCATTTTCCAGCCTCTCTGGATAGCATCAAGTAAACGAGGACTTTCTTCTGGATTTAACAAAGTAATTGTGACCAAGACATTAGATATTAACATCGTTGCTAATGGATATGGAAATTGTGCCAGATGGAAGGCTTGCAGTCCCATTTCATCAATCGTGGAAGTTCCAAAGCCTGTAATAATATGCCAGATATCATGAGTTTGCCCCAGGCGTGCTTCAACATAACTGGCATCAGAATCAATTGTGATGTCCGAGTATAGATCGGGGTCAAATCCTGATTGCTTAAGAGATAAAGCGTAAATATATCCTAGAGAATTTTGGGGATATTCCCATAATGTATCGAGATCATAGGCTGGAGCAATATAACGCTCCTCAATCATCTTTGCTGAAGCAATATCTTGGCTAAGTTCTTGGACGAGTAGCTCTTGGGCGGGAGTTCGGATCAAAGCTTGATTCATTTCGACAATTGCATCAAAGTCATCTTTTCCTGCAAACCAATTTTTATGAGCATTAAACAATGCTTGTAATGCTTGCAAATGAGGGGGATTATTTTCAAAAGTAGTTGTTAAATTCATTAGATTTTGGATTGAGTTACTCAACAAACTAAGATACAGTCTGTATGTATCTATTGTATGTAATATAATTCTGATAGTCAAGATACATACTGGATGAATGTTAAATAAACTAACCACTGATGAAAGCTAAACTCACCAAGGCAGAACAAACTTTGCGTACCCGTCGTGCCATTCTTGATCGCGCTCGCTATTTATTTACCCATCAAGGCTATGCTGCGACAGGAACAGAAGAGATAATAGATAAATTAGGTATTACTAGAGGAGCTTTATATCATCAATTTCACAATAAACAAGGAGTTTTTAAAGCGGTTGTTGGTGAAGCCTTTGACGAGGTAAGCGCATACATCACAAGAAAAACCCAGCCTCATCAAGACTCCTGGAAACAGTTAGTAATTGGCTGTCATGCTTTTTTGGAAATCGCTCAACGCGATGATATACAAAGGTTAATTTTTATTGAAGCTCCCACAGTACTTGAAGCTGAAATGCTAGCAGAATACGATCAACCTGGATTTGAACTTTTGCATAATGCAATTATGGTGGTGGAGCAAGAAGGAAAACTAAAAATTCTTGATACAGAAGGATTTGCTCGCATGGTAAACGGCTCCCTCAATGAATTAGCAGCGTGGATTGCACAAACCAAAGATATAGAGAAATTAAAAATTGCTCAAGCTTTGATAGAAAATTTATTAACTCAATACACAACATCAAATCGATGATTTCATTGGAGATCCCACGCCATGTTGATGATACGCCTTAGCTATATAACTAAGCTGTCAGGCATTAATTTACTGGTTAATAAAAGACAGAGGGCAGCCTAAAGGATTAGTTGCGGCGTTTATTCTCATTCATGACGAGGACAAGCAACCGTTGCATTGGGTGAACTATGCACCTTACTTTCAGTCAAGGCAGAAGGCAAAGACAAATATGCAATTTAAACGAACGATAGCTTATGTCTTACCCATAGGTACTGAAAAAGTTAGTAGCGTCAATTCTCTTGCTCCTTTTGATCTTAAAAAACTTCTTCAAATATGGTTTTAGGATTTCTTTATATTCCTTAATATCTTTAGATTAAGAGCGCATAAATGCTGACCTTAAACTTCAAATTGAGATCAAATTATTACTTTATTATTTTTTAAGATTTTGTCTCAAGTCTTGAAGCAGCAATTATTTCATATTCAGAGAATGATTAAAATGTTTTATTATCGTCTTTTTAACATTTTGTCTATCTAGCAAAAGCTATTTTTTAGGGTAAAAAACCTCAATAAAATTCCTTAAATTACCAGAGATTAACTTATCGAAAATTTATCTTTTGAACTATCATTTTCTTTACTTTTTCATCTTATCTTGTAGACATCAAGTAAAGAAATTATCTAAAAGGAAACGAAATGAAATTACAATTTAAAGCTTTATCTCTTACTCTCGGTTTAGTTGCACTTTTAGGAGCTTGTACTTCTGTTAAAAGTGGTACTCCCGATATTTCTGGTACTGAAGACTCTGTAGAAGTAGCCCCTGATGGAATTGAATTGGAAGCAGCTGAAGATCTTGAAAATGCTGAGCTTGAAGCTTCTGAAGAATTTGCTACTGATGATCTTGAAGCTTCCGAAGACATCGAAACTGACGAATTAGAAGCAGCTGAAGATGTTGAAGATACTGAGCTTGAAGCTTCTGAAGAATTTGCCACTGATGAGCTTGAAGCTTCTGAAGACATTGAAGGTACTGAACTGGAAGCTTCTGAAGACATTGAAGGTACTGAACTGGAAGCCTCCGAAGAAATTGAAACTAACGAACTAGAAGCTTCCGAAGACATTGAAGGTACTGAGCTGGAAGCCTCCGAAGAAATTGAAGATGCTGAACTAGAAGCTTCTGAAGAAATTGAAGATGCTGAATCTGCTGAAATTGAAACTCCCGAATTAGAAGCAGCAGAGGAAGCTGAATCTGTGGATCAGTCTAGCAGTATTGAAGGTGCAGTAGATAATGCTGTAGAAGAAGTAGAAAATACTGTAGATGATGTTGATGCTAAATTTTAGATCACTGATAATTAATTCTTAAGCAAGACAGTTCTATTAACGATTCAAAAAAATCTCCCTCGATAACATTTTAGGGAGATTTTTTTGCTTAAATTAACTTTTTACTTGCAGCTTATACAAATATAACTCTCGCAACTTAGACTTTAATTAACTATGTTCTAGTTGTTCTAATTGTGTTGTTGGCTGCTAGAAGTAGATGCGGGAATTTGTTCCTCAGTTGTAGGATGATAGTTTTTGGTTAAAGCCGCCTTAACTAATCCTAAAAATAGAGGATGGGGATGATTCGGACGAGAACGAAACTCAGGATGAAACTGGGTAGCAATGAAAAAAGGATGATTGGGCATTTCAATAATTTCTACTAAACGTCCATCGGGAGATGTACCACTGATTTCATAGTCTGTTTCTAACAGTAGACTGCGATAGGCATTATTAAATTCATATCGATGGCGATGGCGTTCATAAATTACTTCATTTTGATATAAAGAATGAGCTAAGGTATCGGGTTTTAACCGACAGGGATAAGTTCCTAAGCGCATTGTCCCTCCCAGGTCGATTACGTCCTGTTGTTCGGGCAGAATATTAATTACGGGATTAGAAGTAGCAGGGTCGAATTCCGCACTATTAGCATCTTTGAGTTCAGCAACGTTTCTTGCCCATTCAATAGCACAACACTGCATACCTAGGCATAATCCCAAAAACGGCAAATTGGTAGTGCGAGCATATTCAATTGCTGCGACCTTTCCGTCTACCCCCCGAATACCAAAACCGCCAGGAACAATTACGCCTCCGACATCATGTAAATATTTAGCTGCGCCGTGAGCTTCAATATCTTCGGCACTAACCCAACGCAGGCTGATTTCACAGTTAGCAGCGATCGCCCCATGTCCTAAAGCTTCTACCACCGATAGGTAAGCATCGCTCAGCTGGATATATTTACCAACGATCGCCACCTCAATTTTAGTGCGGGTAGAATTCATTTTGATAACTAAGTTGCGCCAGTCCTGAAGATCTGGTTGACGCTGTTCTAGTTGTAATAATTCTAAGGTACGCTGGGCTAATCCTTCTTGCTCTAAGATTAAGGGAACTTCGTAAATCGTGCTAGCGTCAAGAGATGTCACTACGGAATCAACTTCTACATCGCAAAATTCAGCAATTTTTTCTTTGATTCCTGGGAACAAAGAGCGATCGCTGCGACAGACTAATACGTCTGGCTGAATGCCAATCGAACGTAATTCTTTAACTGAGTGCTGAGTTGGTTTAGTCTTCATCTCCCCTGCGGCGGGAATCCAGGGAATCAGAGTAACGTGCATGTAAACTACGTTATTTCTGCCAACATCTTTCCGAAACTGACGAATTGCCTCCATGAAAGGCAATGATTCAATATCACCCACCGTACCGCCAATTTCCGTCAACACTACATCCGATCCCGTATTATTAGCAACGCGATGGATTCTTTCTTTAATCTCGTTTGTGATATGGGGAATTACCTGAACCGTACCCCCTTCATAATCTCCTCGTCTTTCTTTATTAATTACTGCCTGATAGATTGACCCCGTGGTCACACTATTAAGACGGGACATCGAAGTATCGGTAAAACGCTCATAATGACCTAAATCAAGATCTGTTTCGGCACCATCATCAGTCACAAAAACTTCTCCATGCTGATAGGGACTCATGGTGCCAGGATCTACATTGATATAGGGATCGAGCTTGAGGATTGACACTGAATAATTACGTGACTTTAGCAACCTTCCCAAACTTGCGGCGACAATACCCTTGCCAATACTAGATACAACCCCACCAGTAATAAATACAAATTTAGCCATAATAAATATTTCCCGCTCTTGTTTCTGTTTCTGTGATAAGCATTAATATTTTTCTCAGTCAAATTAAGATAATGGATCAAACAATCTGGGTCTTGCGCTCTAACTCGTTGATCTGGATGTAGATTGATCCTCAGATTAGAAATACAACTATGACCGTGACAAAGGCTTATGCCGCATGTGTACCACAAGGGCACTTGCACTAAAGAACTCACTTCCCTAAAGGACTCGGCTCCGCCATCGCACATCGTCACATATGGAGATAACATAATCGCGGTGTTGACTGTGTTTATTATAGGAAGTTCATAACTCGGCAAAACTTCAGATAAATTTAGTTTTTTACAACCTATTAAGGTTACTGGAAACAGAGCTTAAACACAAGTTTTATTGATGATCCCAGACAAACCTTCTCTAGCTAATTAAGCTTAGTAATTTAACTGCCAAAGGGAAGTCAAATGATCTTTGATCTCAAAAAAGTCTTGCCACTGAACATAAGGCTTTTCTTCTACATCCAAATATTGCACCAGGCGATCGCGAGCAAATACCAAATCAGCCGCCAGAGACATATTAATATCAGTTACGGAATCACCGATGGCAATTTTCTCTTGAGTAGGATAGGTTGCCATTACCATTGCCTTAGCGATAAACTCCGTGTCGCTTTCAACTGTCGAATAAGCTCTCAAAAACTCTCCTGTAAGATCTACTTCTCCTGCATGGATGGCAGTAACCTTCTCGATTAATCCTTGTCGCTCTAATACTGCTTCTACCATTGCTGTTAACCCCCCAGAAATTACAATTAAGGGTACTTCTGAATAATTAAGAAATTCTATAAACTCCTTCAGTCCTGGTCGTATCGGCTGGTTTGCCATAAACTCAATAATTTCGGCATAATAGGTCGTTGGAATAGAGCCTAAAGTTTGATGTATTCCAGCCTTGAGAGTGATCTCTCTCCTAAAAATTATCGGTAAGATGCTTGCAGCCACTTCAGGAACAAATTTTTCTAGCATACTAACAAAAGTGTCTTGGGTAGTAATCGTGCCATCAAAATCGCAGAAAACAACTTTTGAAGAATTCATTATTTTTAATAAAATGTAGAGAGAAAACTGGTTTATTGCTGACCCAGAAAACGCTATGATCGACCTAAAGCTAACTTTATTACAGTTAATATTATGGGAGAATCAAAACGCCGTAAAGCAGCATTAGGAAAACAATATGGTTTGGAATCAGAGAGAATTCTGCCTTGGGTACCAATTACTAAAAATCAAGCCGAAAAATTTATTAAAATAACTTCCAAAGGAGCTTGGATTGGAATTGGCATAATGATTGCTGTTTGGCTTACTGTTAGATTTATTGGACCAGCATTTGGTTTCTGGGAAGTCTATTAGCAAAAAATTCCGCAACAAGGCAAAAAAATTTAAAATAGATATTATATAGCAGGTTAAGAGATGAGCGAACAAAATCCCTACGAACAACTTGGGGTCACAGAAAATTCTTCTTTTGAAGAAATCCAGGCTGCCAAACAAAGACTTTTCGATCAACACGGTAATGATAGTGCAGTGTTGGAGAAAGTGGAAATTGCTTACGATTCAATCATTATGGATCGTCTCCGATTACGTCAAGAGGGCAAAATCAAAGTTCCTGAGAAAATACGTTTTCCCGACCGTAATGTTGAAAAAAGCATGAAAGTCCCCCCTTTGGTTAATGAGCAATCTGCGGTTTGGTTACAAGAACTAATTGATACTCCCTCCCAAGCAGATATCCTCTGGCCATCGGGAATTTTCTTATCCCTCTCAGCGATCGCAGTCTTTGCTCAAAATACAGGAGGCTCGATCCTACCTCTAATTATGGCATTGGGCTTCATTGCCAATATTTATTTTCTCAACCGTAAAGAAGGACGTTCTGGGCGGGCATTCCTCATTAGTTTTATTGCTTTATTTGCAGGAATTGCCTTGGGCACCGCCTTAGCTAATTTACTTCTAGGACAAGGAGGCGTAACAGTCTTGGGCGGAGATCAATTTGCTTCCGCAGTAACTTTTTGCCTGTTCTGGATCGTCAGCTGCTTTCTACGTTGATCTTAATTTTGAGCTACGCCAGTTAAACCAGCAATATTTATATCTAAACTCCAACAGTCCGATCTTGTCTTACTAAGTTACTAGTACTCAGTAAGTTGCTAGATGGGATTTTTTTTGTTGTTAATTTTAAGCGTTTCTCGCTACGCATATAGCTCTTAGCTTTTGAAATCAAAACAAAATCCGACATAATCTCTAATCATATCTTGATTCACCAACGCCTAATTTTAGTTTCAATTAATAATTTCTCTGACACTACAGTTCGCTATTTTCAACAAAATCATATTTTAATAGGGCAGCCATTAACGCAACGGGATTATCGACCCAAAACGGGACTTGTTTTTTTTGAATCTAGCATTACAGCATTACGAACAAGCGTTAGGACTTTCTCTATTACCAACGCCTGCTCCCTGTTCCCTATTCCCTAAAAGATTGGCAGACTAGCTATCAGC
This sequence comes from Cyanobacteria bacterium P01_G01_bin.67, assembly GCA_039179675.1. GTDB lineage: Bacteria > Cyanobacteriota > Cyanobacteriia > Cyanobacteriales > Xenococcaceae > Waterburya. The sequence goes on along the minus strand of JBCDEP010000008.1, from coordinate 52,995 downwards.
TTGAGGAGAACAACAGCGTCAGTTTATACACTTAGCCTTTGCATGTATAAAATATGACGTTGCAATCTCACCCAATTAATCATCATCGAGAGTAATATTTTTCACTGGAGGATTACTTCCTATTTTTTTAGCAATACATAACCTTATCTTAAGCTTGAGACAAGATTTGTAAATTTGTGTACACGTAAACTACATAAGCAGAAAACCATGCTCTAATGATTAATATCTGCATTAAATTCCTTAACTATACGTACATAAAATTACATAGATTGGAATTTTGCAATTGCCAATCAACTTAGAAAATTTTTATAGAGCAGTTTGATGGACACTTCAACAATTAGCAATGATGACTTCGATACTGGATTGACCAATTTTTATACTATTGATGGAACTGAGAATAATGAAGCTAATGCTGACTATGGCTCAGTTGGGAGCGATCTGTTTAACATTGCTCCCATAGATTATGGAGATGGCATATCAAGTCCCGCAGGCGCAACTCGTCCTAACGCCAGGATTATTAGCAACACTTTGGCACAGCAAGAGGGACTCATCGAGAGCGATCGCGGTTTGACCAACTTTAGCTGGGCGTTTGGTCAATTTGTGGATCATGATATCGTCTTGACTCCTGAAATTGAGGGGACGGAGGTAGAAATTCATGTCCCCACAGGAGACCCCTTTCTCGATCCCGAAGGAACGGGAACAGTTTCGATTCCTTTAGACACGACCGCTTTTACCGAAGGAACGGGCACCAGTCTTGATAATCCCGCCCAAATTCCCAACAACATTACGGCTTGGGTCGATGGTTCCAATGTTTATGGTTCAGACCACGAACGAAATAATTATTTGCGGGAGGGTACTGGTGGCTTATTAAAAGTTAGTGAAGGTAATCTTTTGCCTTTTGGTGATGAGTCATTTGAGAATGCCAATCCTTCTCGTCAAGATCCTACGAAACTATTTGCCGCAGGTGATGTTCGTGCCAATGAAAACTCGGTATTAGCATCCATGCACACCCTGTTCGTTAGAGAACATAATCGTCTGGCACAAGAATTGGCAAGCGCGCATCCTGATTGGACAGACGATCAGCTTTATGAACGGGCACGTCAGATTAATATTGCTCAGTATCAGGCGATCGTCTACAACGAATATCTTCCCAGTATTTTGGGTGAGAATGCGCTTCCCGAATACAGTGGCTATGACTCTTTGATTAACCCTAGTATTGACCGCAGCTTTAGTTCTGCCGCCTTTCGCATTGGTCATACCCAGTTAAGTTCAGAAATTCCGCGCTTAGACTTAGAAGGAAACGAAATAGCAGAAGGTAATCTAACTCTTTCGGACGTCTTTTTTCGTTCGACGGGAATTGTTCAAGAAACAGGCATTGACCCTATTTTGAGAGGGTTGGGTTCATCCCTCAGTCAAAATGTCGATCTCAAGCTCATTGATGATGTTCGGAACTTATTATTTACTTTTGGACCTCATACTACGGGGCGCGATTTGTTTGCCATCAACGTTGAGCGGGGGAGAATTAATGGGGTCAATGACTATAATACCGTAAGAGTATCCTATGGCTTATCTCGAGTTGACAGTTTTGCTGATATCACTAGCAATATTGAGGTTCAAACTCATTTAGAGTCACTTTATGGCAACGTAGACAATATAGATCTATATGTTGGTTTATTAGCAGAAGATCATATCCCAGAAACTGCCGTCGGTGAAACTTTCCAAACTATTATCTCAGAACAGTTTATTGCCTTACGCGATGGCGATCGCCTTTATTATGAAAATATCTTTACCGTCGATGAAATCTTAGAAATTGAAAGCACTACCTTAAGTGAAATCGTGTTGCGTAATACCGATACAGAAATCATTCAGGACAATGCTTTTACTCTACTCAATAAAGGCACTGAGTTCAATGATGAACTAAATGGAGGCTTGGGTAACGATTCGATTTATGGTGGCTTAGGTGATGATTCGATTATCGGTTTTCAAGGAGATGACTATCTTGCTGGAGAAGAGGGCAATGATCTGCTTTTAGGTTATGAAGGTCGCGATATTTTAGCAGGTGGATTAGGTGATGATGCCTATCAAGTAAGTTCAGATTCTTCTGGTAGTGTAGTTGAAGATTTAGGCGGTTTCGACTACCTATTTATTACGAACCAAGAGTTAGTTTTAGAGGATGTAAATCTTGACAATCCTAGCTCATTTGGTTCTAATCAAATCACCGTTGGTCAAGCAGCAGCAGGAACTACTGGTTTGTCGAAATCAGGTAATGATCTCATTGTTGATATTAATCGTGATGGCATAGCAAATGCCGACACAGACCTCAAAATTACTAACTTTTTTAATGGTACGACAGCAGGTTTAGGCTTTATTGAAGGAATCAATAATGCTTTAGGAAGCGAAATTATCGATTATTTTGCGGCTAATCCAGGTAAACCCAACAATCCCGACGATGCGCCAGTAGTTCACCGATTTTTTATTCCTAGTGTGGGTTCTCACTTTTACACTGCTTCGGAAGAGGAAAGACAATCTGTGATTGATAACCTACCCAATTATCTTTATGAGGGTGGCTCTTATCAAGCGGCACCATTCTCGGAAGCGGATGACCCTATGAGTGGAGCCAAACCTGTATACCGCTTCTTTAACAAGTCCACTGGAGTCCATTTATACACTATTAGTGAGGTCGAAAAAGACTTTGTTCGAGATAATCTAACTAACTATACCTTTGAAGACGTAGCTTACTATGCTTACGATACTCCTCAAGAGAACACCATCGAACTTTATCGCTTTTACGAGAGCGAGGGTGATTTTCATTTCTACACTCCTTCAGTAGGAGAAAAGGACTATATTGTCGGCAATCTACCGCAGTATCAGTTAGAAGGAGATAGTGGAGTTGCCTACTATGTTCAACCATTTAATGATTCATTTTAGTCATCGTCTAGACATCAGGTTGAATAGAATAAGAAAGCGAAGAATGCCAGTAGAAAAGGATGCTTAAACTACTTACATTCTTTTCGCCTTAAAGTTGGATACTTATCTCAAGTAAATTATCCCATGCTGGATAAGATGTCTGTAGCATGGGTGCTGGTATTGACGTTACTGTCAACTTTGACGATCTCTCCTTTGCCATCAATAATATAGGTGACACGCTTAGCATAGCCTCCACCGTCAACATCATAGGCTTTGGTAATTGAGCCATCGCTATCAACTAATAATTGAAACGGAAGACCATATTTTTCCTTAAATTTTTGATGTGATGCTTGGTCATCCATGCTGACCCCCAATACTACCATGTCTTGATTTTGATATTCAGCAAAATTGTCGCGGAAGCTTTGGGCTTGCTTAGTACAGCCCGGTGTGTCATCTTTAGGATAAAAATAGAGTACAACGATCTTACCTGCAAAATCCTCCAGAGATACGCTGTTTCCCTCATCATCAACAGTGGTAAAAGCTGGGGCAGTCGAGCCAACTGATAAAGTCATAGTGAACTAAAATCCTGATTTAAACTACGTTTTATCTACTTATTTATCAAGACTAGCTTAATTAGACTGATTACTGATAGTAGTTCGGCAGAATAAATTAAGCTTTACCTAGGCTTAAACAGAATGTTGTAAATAAATACTAGTAGAATATTGATTAAAACTTACTCTTAATTCAATATTATTCTCGTACATATAAAACTATTTAACCATTATGAATAATAGCTACGAGCCTAAAATAGAGCCTCGTTCGGGCGTTGAAAGAACTATAGATAATACTTTTTATTGGACTTCCAAAATTTTAGCTTTTGCGATCGCAGGTATTTTGGTTTGGATAACAGTCCAAGTGGCAATTGCTGCTGCGCCAGCTATTGGCGAGTTTGGGTTGGGATTTTTATCCACTAGCAGCTGGAATCCTGTTAATAGTACCTACGGAGTTTGGCCTGCAATTTACGGCACACTGGTTAGTTCTTTTATTGCTTTGGCGATCTCGGTGCCCATTGGTTTGGGAGTAGCAATTTTTCTCAGTGAGGATTATCTTCCTCCCTCAGTTCAAAGAATCATCGTCTTTTTAGTCGAACTACTGGCCGCAGTTCCCAGTGTGGTTTATGGCTTATGGGGCATTTTTGTTTTGATTCCCTTTCTTAAAGGTTTTACTCCGCTACGAGGACCAGGTATGTTGCCTGCGGCACTGATTTTATCAGTGATGGTTCTGCCAACTATTGCTGCTATTGGGCGGGATGCAATCACTAATGTCGACATTGGCTTGCGTCAGGCAGCTGTCGGCTTAGGTGCCACTCGCTGGGAAGCAATTATCAAAATTATTTTACCCGCCGCATCTTCAGGTATTATCGGCGGCATTATGCTGGCTTTAGGTCGTGCGTTGGGGGAAACGATGGCGGTTACCATGTTAATTGGTAATGCGAATAAGGTTAATCCCTCCGTATTTGCTCCTTCCAATACGATTTCTTCTCTACTAGCCAATCAGTTTGCCGAAGCAAGTGGCTTGCAAGTAGCGGCATTAATGTTTGCAGCATTAATTTTATTTTTTATTACCTTAGTGGTGAATGTTATGGCTCAGCTGCTGGTAACTAGATTGCAGAAAATTTAGCACAGCAACTCAACAATACATCGGCTTCAAATTTGCAATATTATGACTACACCAAATCTCGAAAAATCTGCCCCGACCCAATCAGGTTTTGCTGACTTCACTCTCAAGCGCAATCCGACCTCTCCCCGCACTCTGTTTGGCTTGATCATGAGCGGTATTGCTGGCTTTTTTACTCTACTAGCAATTATTCCGCTATTTATTATTCTTACTTATCTCTTAACCAAAGGAATTAGTTCTTTATCTGCCTCAGTTTTTACAGAATTGCCACCCCCGCCCCTAGTAGATGGAGGTGGTTTTGGTAACGCCATCATTGGCACCATGATCATGGTTGGCATTGGAGCTTTAATTAGCGTACCCTTGGGCATTATGGCGGCAATTTATCTTTCAGAATTCAATGAAGGAAAAGCGGCGGAATGGATTCGCTTTGCCACTAATGTTTTGAGCGGAGTACCTTCAATCATTGTGGGAGTGTTTGCCTACAGTGCGGTTGTATTAACCTTCAAAACCTATTCTGCTTGGGCTGGTGGTTTTGCTTTAGCTATTCTGATGCTGCCGATTATTGTCCGTACTACTGATGAATCTCTCAAGCTAGTTCCCCAAGATGTACGTCAGGCATCGGTAGGAGTTGGCGCCAATCAATATCAGACAGTGTTACAAGTTGTCTTGCCTGCGGCGTTACCGGCAATTATCACAGGCATTACCTTAGCCGTGGCTCGTGCTGCGGGAGAAACTGCCCCGCTCTTGTTTACGGCACTGTTTACACAATTTTGGCCTAATTGGGATAACTTACTGGTTGAACCAACTGCTTCCTTAGCTGTTTTGGTTTACAATTTTGCGATCGTGCCTTTTAAAAATCAGCAAGAGTTGGCTTGGGGTGCCGCATTTATCCTGGTACTACTAGTTCTAACCACAAGTATCATTTCCCGTTTAGCAACTGCCAAGCGCACTTATTAAGCACTTATTAAATTATCTGGTTTGGGCTGACTGTAAGGGTGATACTGAAATCACCCTTATTTTTTGCGGCTAATTGACTCGGGAGAATCTTCGCGCCAGAAAACAATCTGATCACTGAGTGGCTGAAGTTTAGTCTGAGGATAATAGAAAGCAAGAATTTCTTTGGCTGACCAACCTAGCTGAGCTAAATTATAAGAACCATATTGGCTTAAGCCAACTCCATGACCAAAGCCGCCGCCAACGAACTTGTAACCGCTCAATTTTTGCTTTTCGTCCAAAATTGGCTGGAGGTAAAAGAAGGTGCTACGAGGTGGTTCTAAAGCACTACGGATCTCGTTTTTATGGAGCTGTAGTTTCCCTTTGTCCGTTTCAATATTGAGAGTCAAAATTCTACCTGAGGGAGATCGCTCGTGAACCTTCATTGATTTAATCGTCTTAAAATCAGCTAGAGGATGACGAGTTTTCTGGAGATATCGGCGTAAATCTTGGTTTAAGTTAGCAATACTCCGAGCTTTATCCCAACGAAATAGCCTTGAGATTCCTGCTTCATTAAAGCCCTTAGTTAAACTAATAAAGCGACGAAAAACCTGTTCGTTATTGAGAGGATATTGAACCAGATTCCAAAAAGGGCGTGGCGCATCAATTATAGGCTGGAGATAAGGACGTTCATTACCATCCCAGCTATCTTCAAAGCCTGCGGTAACGCCTCCAGTGGTTGAAGAATAAAGAGCATCAATTAGTTCGTTTTCATAGGTCAGAACCAAGCCTGAAGTGTTGGATATCGCGCGATCACTGGTGGCATTAGTGCCGTTTAAACCATGATATACCTGACAATGAACCGTAGCACAGAGTTGATAGTCATCTACAGCAAACCGCCTCAGGTTTCTTAGGGCATAAGTACGGGCAATAATTGTTTGCGCGGCAACTGCTTGCACAGGAGCATTAGCGCCAATTTCGTGAGGCACGACTCCTCGTAAGTAGGTTTCTAGAGGAACATCATTAACCAGGGTGAATTCTCCATGAGCATTGGGCTGGAGTCTTAAACTACCACCATAGAGGCTAGCAGCCTGGGGTTGGTTCGTCGTATTTACCTGAACTAAGTTCTTGCCGCTGGTAATTTCTACTTCGTCATGATTATACTCCTGTCCCTCAATTTCGAGGATAATATCTGGCTCTTGATACAGTACGTCCGTATCCAGATAGGGACTCTGATAGCCGTTGGCTTCTAGGCTATGGAGCAGCCATCGACGTACTAAAGGAGTTTGATAGACATCTCGTTTTGCCCACACTTGCCACCTCCCAGGTTGTGCCACTTCTACCTCAATTCCCAACTTTTGCCAAGATTTCGCACTATTTTCGGCGGTTTCAAAAGTAGAGCGATCGCTCAAAATCAGTTTTTCCGACAGCTTTGGTTGAGGTAGGCGGGTCGAACCTACTCGCAAAACTACTTGTTCAGCTTTAATTGTGGTTGATTGAGTTTCACGAGGAAATTTAATGTTGAGGGAGTCCCCAGGAGTGCTGCTAATTGTCACCTGCTTGATCTTTGGTTGGCGATCGTTTGCTGTCATGGCACCTAACCGTTGAATAATGCCAATCTCCAATTCAATCTCCTGAGATTTATTATCCGCAGCCAGAGCCGATTGCCAACCACATAAGCTACTCCAAATAAAAACACTAAGATAAACTGTTGCTTTAAACATTTCAGTGACCCCAACGACTATAGTAAACAATCAAAAATACCAAAAATAAAAAAGATAAGAAGTTTAAGCCGATACCTCACCTCTTATCTCTCTATCTATTATCTACTAACTAATTAAGCTTCTTCTGACCCAGCTTCAATTAAAATTTCTCCATTCATCATTCTAGTTGCTGCTTTCAATAAATCCTCTTCAACATACGGCTTCACAAAATAGCCATTAGCACCTCTTGAGGCAGCTATATTACGCATTTTTTGCGCTCCCCGAGAAGTTAACATGGCGATCGGTAAGGAAGCTAATTTTTCATCTTTTTGCAGTTGCGACAATAGTTCTAAACCGTTCATCCGTGGCATTTCAATATCGCAAAATGCCAGATCGCATTCCAAGCCATCGCTAAGTTTTTCCCAGGCTTCTTGACCATCTCTAGCTTGTTCAACTCGATAGCCTGCTTTCTTAAAGCTCATGGATAAGAGTTCCCTGACTGTTACTGAGTCATCAATAATCAATACTAAGGGCGCATCCTGAAACTCCGTATTGGACTTGACGCGATTAACATTAACAGTCGCCGATTCCGCTTCTTTGTTGGCTCGATTAATTTCAATTAGATGTTGAGCCACATCCATCAGATCTTTTTCCGTATAAGGTTTTGTCAAATAAGCTTTCGCTCCCAAGTCACTGGCAATCTGTCGGTGTTTATCCGCACCACGAGAAGTCAGCATCGCCACAGGTATTGATTTAAGAATACTGTCTTGATGTAGATTGGATAGTAACTCTAAACCGTTCATCCGTGGCATTTCAATATCACTAAAGATCATGTCGCAGACTAATCCACCACGGAGTTTATCCCAAGCCTCTTGACCATCTCTGGCTTGCTCTACCCGATAACCCAGCTTGTTGAAACTCATAGATAATAACTCTCTTACGGTAATCGAGTCATCCACTACTAGCACCATCGGTTCTTGCTGAACACTTTCAGCCTGAGCTTGTTTAATTGCTCCCTCACCAGCCAGGATATTGAAGCCAATTTCGATAGTTCTCTTGCCTTGAGCAATTTCAATTAACTCTAGTACGTCACCAATGGGCATAATCGTACCATCACCTAAAACTGTTGCGCCAGCAATGCCTGGTGGCTTAGCAATTGGCCCATCAATTTGTTTAATTACAATCTCTTGCTCGGTTTTGATCTCATCGACCTCGATCGCCAGCAAATTGTCTAGACTGCGGAGAATAACCACCGAGACCATGTCATCGTTATTTTGATTGGCGTTATAAATTCCTGTGCGGCGAATTTGACGATTATAGTTAAGCAATCCACTTAGGGGTCTTAAAGGCAATAAAGTATTATTCCAGGTAATACAGCGCACTCCATTGGCGTTGGTTTGTAGGTCGCTGGGGAGATACTCTTTGGTGTCCTCAACCCCATCAATTGGGAAGGCAATTTTAGTATTGTCATTGACACAGGTCAAAGCCTTACAAATACTGAGAACTAGTGGTAGACGCACCGTAAAGATTGTACCCTTACCTAATTCTGATTCCGTACTAATTGAGCCTCGAATTTTTTTGAGATCAGTATTGACCACATCCATTCCCACACCTCGACCAGCAAAATCATCAGCCTGATCTTTGGTGCTAAAACCTGGATGAAACAGCAGTTCATATACCTCTTGATTGGATAAATTTTGTGCTGTTGCCCAGGTAATTAAGTTTTTATCGATCGCCTTTCGTTTCACTATTTCAGGGTCGATTCCCGCACCATCATCCCTCACGGTAATTACGGTTTGGTTTCCTTGAATAAAGGCTTGAATATAAATGTTACCAACTTCTGGTTTTCCCTTCCTCAGACGTTCTTCAGGTTTTTCAATCCCATGAGAGATGGCGTTGTTAACGAGGTGTGTCATCGGATTATAGAGATGCTCCACAATCATTTTGTCGATCAGGACATCTTTCCCTTCAACGTGAAGCTTAGTTTGTTTTTTCTGCTTACGAGAAATATCACGAATCGCCCGAGGTAAGCGATCCGCTGTCTGCCCAAATGCCACCATCCGCGAGGAGTTCATCCCATCCTGTAATTGGCTAGTTACCTGGCGGAAGGTTTGAGCCACCTTATCCGTTTCGTCAACTACAAACTGAATATCCGACGCGGCTTCTCGAACTCGCACAATTAGTTCGATAATATCTTGGGATAGAAGATGAAACCCAGTGAAGCGATCCATCTCTAGGGCATCTAATCCTTCTTCTGGGGGTTCTTCTTTAATCAAGCCAGAAGTTCCCGCAGCGATCGCCGCATTGGCACGAGATTGACGGCTAGCCATCAAAGCACCTTCCAAAAGCGATCGCTCATACATATCATGCATCTTCGCTCCCGCTTCCCCCAAAGACTGAACATGACCCAAAAGGTTATCTAAAAAGCGACGCAATCTTTCTTGGTCATCTTCTAATCGATTTCGCTTAACTACAAGTTCCCCAATCAGGTTATTCAAATTATCCAACTTCCGTACTGAAACCCTCATGGTTTGGTCGAAGGCTTGAGCTTTTACTGGAGATGGCTCTGTCGGGGTAATGCTCTGAGGAACTGCTGGTTTGGAGGTAGTAACAATGGGAGAGCTGGCGATCGAAGCTGGGGGTTGATCACCCAGTAAGGAATCTAAATCTGTCGCATCTAGAGCAGAATCCAAGGAACCTAATAATTCTGATTCATCGAGACTAGCTGCTGGCTCCATGATTAAGGAGTCCAAGGAATCTGGTTCAGAGTCTAGGTCTAATAAACTGTCCAGCTCATCATCTTCTAGTCCATCCAGCGTAGCAACATTTTCCAAATTCTCCAGCTCATCAAGTTCTAAGGCTTCCAGTGGTAAATCCGTTGCATCATCTAAGGTCAGTACAGGATCATCTACCAAAGGTTCAACAAGCTCTAAATTATCAAGTTCATTAAATTCTAAACTCTCTAGCTCTAAATCTGCGGAGTCATCTATGGATGAGATAGGTTCCTCTGAGCCGCGCTCTGGCACCAACTCCTCTTCTGAGAATTCAACAGTTCCCAAATCATCAAGTTCATTAAGTTCTAAGCTACCTAGCTCTAGATCTGCGGAATCATCCACAGACAAAACAGGCTCATCTAAACCACTCTCGGCTACGAATTCGTCTTCTGTGAATTCAACAGCTTTAAAGTCATCAAGTTCATCAAGCCCTAAACTCTCCAGCTCTAAATCTGCGGAGTTATCCACAGACAAAACAGGCTCATCTAAACCACTCTCGGCTACGAATTCGTCTTCTGTGAATTCGACAGTTCCCAAATCATCAGTTTCATTAAGTTCTAAACTATCTATTTCTGAGTCTAATAAAATACCTGAATCAGGCTCAGCAATAACTTCTTCCAGCGGCTCTTGAGGTTGCTCGCCAGCCAAATCATCAACGATAGATTCTGTTGACTCCAAGTCACTAGCAACATCTAACTCTTCAAAAGCCTCAGATTCATCAAGACTTGGTTCTGGGGGATTACGAAAATCCCAATCGTCAAGATCTAAGCTAATATCTTTTTTCGGCATTGGCTGAGCTTTCTGCTCAGATGATGCAATTTCAGCTAAAGCTTCCTCATCATTTTTGGCTGCTGTTTCAGCAGAGATAAACTCTGTAACGATCTCAGCATCTTCATTTTCTTCTGACCATAAATCTACTGAATTTGCATCTCCTTCCTGTATGACATCAGAAGTGTTCAATGATGGATCTAAATTATCATTTCCTTCGATGGGCTTATCTTGACTGTTCATAGTAGTTGGTAGTTTTGACCGAATATTGCTTTATTGCTCAACCTTAAATCAGGACAATGGGAGCGGATGTTTTTTAGTAAAGATGGGTGCAAAAGCTGAGGGAGACATCTATAGTTTTAGATGAAATTTAAAAGTATTTAAAAATATAGAACATAGAGTAACTGCTGAAAACATGACATATTGAATTAAATATATTTATCTGAATTATATAGTTGACCATCCGTTTTTAGTTTGCCCAAAAGTTAAGTGCCAAATAAAGTTTGCCACTAAAAAGATAACTGCCTACAATTATTCCCCTAACTTACTCTTTTGATATTTAAATTAAGCATTATGCTAATAGCTGTAATAAAGTTTACGATTCATAGTTCAATTCATGCCACAGTCCACCGCAACCTTATTAATTTCTTGTCCCGACAGCCCAGGCTTAGTCGCCAAAATTGCTAACTTTATTTATGCCAATGGGGGAAATATTATCCATGCCGATCAACACAGTGATTGCGCTACAAGTTTATTCCTGATTCGTATTGAATGGCAACTAGAAGGCTTTAATTTACCCCGAGAAACTATTGCTACTGCTTTTTCAGCGATCGCCAAACCCCTCAACGCTACTTGGCAATTGCACTTTTCGGACTCTTTGCCCAGGATTGCGATTTGGGTTACTAAACAAGATCACTGCCTCTGGGATTTGCTGTGGCGGCATCAAGCGCAAGAATTGCCAGGTAAAATTGCCCTGATTATCAGTAATCATCCCCATTTAGAAGCGATCGCTCGGCAGTTTCAGCTTGATTTTCATCATCTACCAATTACCCCAGAAACGAAAGCTGAGCAAGAGGCGAAACAGCTAGAGCTGTTACAGGAATATCAGATAGATTTAGTAGTATTGGCTAAATATATGCAAATTCTCAGCCCCGATTTGATTAATCAATTTCCCAATATAATTAATATTCATCATTCATTTTTACCAGCCTTCCCTGGAGCAAAACCCTATCATCGCGCCCACGCCAGAGGGGTGAAAATCATTGGCGCAACGGCTCACTATGTTACCCAAGATTTGGATGAAGGTCCCATCATTGAGCAAGAGGTAGTCAGAGTTAATCATCAAGATACAGTCAAAGATTTGATTCGTAAAGGAAAAGACTTAGAACGATTAGTTTTATCTCGTGCAGTAAGGCTGCATCTGCAAAATCGCGTTTTGATCTATGACAATAAAACAGTAGTCTTTAGCTAATTATTAGTTTTAGTTTTATTCCCCCTCATGACGAATCATTGCACTTTGAGCAAGAGAATCAGTTTAGGATAAGTTTTAGCCTACTTCTAAACAGATGACAAACGATAAATGATAAATGAAGTGACCTCTAGCAAAAAATCTAAACGTCGTAACAGTTTTCGACCTCGCAGACAGTTCGGACAACATTGGTTACGAGATGAAACAATTTTGGAGCAAATTATACTTGCTGCTGAATTAACCAACAGCGATCGCGTTCTGGAAATTGGTCCAGGTACGGGTAATTTGACCACTCGATTATTATCAGAAGCTGCCGCATTAGTTTCGGTTGAGATTGATCGAGATTTATGCAAAAAGCTCGTTCATAAGTATGGCGAGCGTGATAATTTTTTATTGGCACAGGATGATTTTTTGAAGCTAGATTTATCATCTTTACTCCAGAATTTTCCTAAGTTTAATCATCCAAATAAAGTAGTTGCGAATATTCCCTACAATATTACTGGTCCAATTATTGAAAAACTATTAGGTAAAATTGCTAATCCTGCACCACAAAATTACGAATCCATTGTCCTTCTGGTACAAAAGGAAGTAGGAGAACGCTTAGTAGCTATCCCTGGGAGTAAAGCCTATGGTGCATTGTCAATTCGAGTACAGTATTTGGCTAATTGTGAATTAATTTGCGATGTTCCTGCGCGATCATTTTATCCTCCACCAAAAGTTGATTCTGTTGTCATTAAATTAACTCCACGAAAGTTAAAAAATGTAGCTAATAATCCACGACAGTTAGAAACATTAATTAAATTAGGATTTGCTAGTCGTCGCAAGATGCTACGAAATAATTTAAAAAGTTTGATTAATGTTGAAGATCTCAATCAATTATTAGAGCAACTCAACTTTAATCCTCAATGCAGAGCCGAAGATTTAAGTTTGGAAAATTGGATTTTGTTAAGCAATAGCATCGATCAAGCTAAGTAAATAATTTATATCTGGATTAATAACTAATAACTAACAACTTTTAATCAGTTTAATGTCTCAGTACGAACTAATTTATGCCGCTGTCCGCAAAATTCCCTGGGGAAAAGTAGCTACCTATGGACAAATTGCTGACTTAGCAGGACTATACGGTAAAGCTCGCCTAGTAGGATATGCTCTATTTCGGGTAAAAATAGCTGACGATATTCCCTGGCATCGAGTAATCAATGCTAAGGGAGAAATTTCTTATTCTTTTCAACGCCAAGGTGGCGATTACTTACAAAAAATTTTACTAGAAGAGGAGGGAATTGAGTTTAAAAGCAATGGAAAAATTGAGCTAAATAAATATCGTTGGCAACCAGAGAGCTTTTTTAGGAATTCAGAACAAAAGATACAAGATAAACGGACATCAAGCCATAAGCAGCAAAAGTTAGATAATTTAGAGCTTTGAAAATATTAATATGACTTGTATCTGGGGATTTTTTTGGTGGACTAATACCGATTCCCATAGCTAAAAGTTGGTATCTAAGAAGCAAAACCAAGCTAAATACAATTAAAAAAGTAATAGACTATAGGTAAGCTAAGTGTCTCTCTGGCTTTTCTGCTACTTGAGATATTGCCGTACATAGCCAAATAAAGAAGAGAGCTATCCAACTGGTGCAAAATCGAAAGTATTGTCCTGGAATCAAGAAAACTATAGTTGTAAATATAATGATAATAGAAAAAATAGGTAAAATAACGTAGATTAAAATTGGATTAATAAATAATTAGTTGGGTGATATTTGACCTAGCTCAAATAATCATTAAATACCTTAATTTATAATCTCAAATTATTTTTTTAACTACAGCTTTTACTGGTAATCAGGTTACTCCCAGTGAAGCTAACCCACGCTCTAAGCTTTAGAGTTGACCAGCACATTTGACTTAGTAGTTTTTGGTGCTAAAAATATTAAAATACTTAGAGAAGAATTTTAGGTTGAGAACATGAATCCCGATCAAGTAAACTGCGCCGTAGATTGCGCTGAAGGCTGCGTTTTAGGCGATCGCTGTCCCAATAAAGAATATCAAACTGAAGCATCTAGTTTTATCCAGAATACTTCACTGGACAAGATGCTGGAAATTGCCGAAATTGCCAAAATGAAAAAAATGTCCGAACCACCAAAGTGGGTAATTCCTGACGAGATCTAAAACCCAAGGGATAAGGTAAGAAGTAGGGATGAAACAAGATTAAGCGTCATCATTTCATCTCCTTTTAATCCCTCATCCCTCACTCCTAATCCTTCATCCTTTATAGTTTTGGCTGTTTTTGGTGCCATTCCGTTGCTTGTTCGTAAGCATGGGCGGTATGAAACAGGACATCTTCCCGCAAAACGTTGCCAATCAACTGCAACCCAATTGGTAAACCTTGACTATCAAAACCGCAGGGAACACTAATGCCTGGTAAACCAGCTAGGTTAACGGGAATCGTCATCAAATCTAGCAGATACATGCTTAGGGGGTCTACAGTTTTGTCCCCTGCTTTAAACGCTGTTGTGGGCGCGGTCGGGGCAACCAAAACATCTACATCTTCAAAGGCGCGATCAAAGTCTTGTTTAATCAAGGTGCGAACCTTTTGTGCTTTGAGATAATAAGCATCGTAATATCCTGATGATAGGGCATAAGTCCCGATCATAATGCGCCGTTTTACTTCAGCACCGAAACCAGCAGCGCGAGTATTGGTATACATCTCTAATAAGTTATCAGATTCCTTGCGTAATCCATACTTGACCGCATCGTAACGAGCCAGATTAGCTGATGCTTCGCAAGGAGCAATAATATAGTATGCGGCTATACCGTAGCGGAAGCGAGGACAAGAAACTTCCTTTACTTCTGCGCCTAATTCCTCTAGTTTTGCGATCGCCGCTTTGACTGTTTCAGCGACTATCGGATCTAATCCTTCCCCAAAGGTTTCAGTGATAACTCCTACTTTTAAGCCTGGCTTTAATTCGGGTTGGAGATATTGAGTATAGTCAGGAATATCTACTTTAAGGCTAGTAGAGTCATTGGGATCATGTCCTGCGATCGCATTCAACAAAATTGCCGAGTCTTCGACAGTACGAGAAAAAGGACCAATTTGATCTAGTGAGGATCCAAAGGCGACTAAGCCAAACCGAGAAACTAAGCCATATGTCGGTTTTAGACCCACGACACCACATAAAGAGGCGGGCTGGCGAATTGAACCTCCTGTATCAGAACCCAGGGAAACCACACATTCGCCTGCGGCTACTGCGGCGGCGGAACCACCAGAAGACCCCCCGGGAACTCGTGATAGATCCCAAGGATTAGCCGTAGTTTGAAAACTAGAGTTTTCAGTCGAACCTCCCATGGCAAACTCGTCAAGATTGGTTTTGCCGACAATCACCATGCCTGCGTCTTTTAATTTCTGAGTAACTGTAGATTCGTAAGGAGGCACAAAATTTGCCAAGATCTGAGAGGCGCAAGTGGTTTTAATCCCTTTGGTACACATGTTGTCCTTAATACCTACAGGAATACCTTCAAGCATCCCAATCGATTCCCCTGCTGCAATCTTGTCATCTACCGCCTTGGCTATGGCTATTGCGCGATCGCTAGTAACTGCCAAAAACGCCTTGACCTTTGGTTCTACTGCTTCAATTTGTTTTAAAGTAGCCTGGGCAATTTCTACTGCCGAACGTTCCTTGTTAACTAACTGCTGATGTAACTCTTTTATACTTCCTTGGTACATCAAATTACCCTTATTTAATACCTATTTGAGACTTAGTTGTTTTATCCTGTTCTGGTTGTTCTTGGCAACTGATGATTGAGACGCAACCATAACAGTTTAACTCTACTATTTTCTGGGGAAGTGAGGCTAGACAGCCCAAAATTGAGAATTAATTCCTGGTTTTGCTATACATTTCTTCGTAAATATTTGTAAACTACTCTAAGAGGTTAATTTCTATAGAATAATCATTAAAAGTGGTAACTTATGAAGCGAATATTCAGTACCGAGAATTATTTATTGCTAGGTCATATTTTGGCGATGGCATTTGGTTTAGCAGGAATCATTCTTGTATTACCCAATATTGATTTTCAGACAAGATTGGCTGAGTTTGCCTGGGGTTCTCAGGTTTTTGGCTGGTCGATGGCAGGGGGAGGTGTGGTTTACATGCTGTTAGCAACAGCAGCAGTTGCTCTTTATGCCTATCGTACTTTAGGACTGTGGCATTGGTTAAGCTTCATGATTCCTGCGGTGGGGTTATCTTTGTGCAGCGAATTACTGGGTACCAGCACAGGTTTTCCTTTTGGAGAATATCGTTATCTCAGTGGATTAGGTTATAAAATTGCGGGTTTGGTACCATTTACGATTCCGTTATCCTGGTTCTACTTAGGTTTTAGTGCCTACATCATTGCCTTAGCAGGATTAAAACGATTAGAAGTTGCAAATTGGCTATCTCAGCTAGGTGCAATTATCTGTGGCTCATTATGTCTTACCTCTTGGGATTTTGTACTCGATCCTGCCATGAGTCAAGCACCAGTCCCTTTTTGGATCTGGGATCAGCCTGGGGCATTTTTTGGCATGCCATATCAAAACTTTGCAGGTTGGATGGGAACGGGAATTTTATTTATGACTGTAGCTACTCTCTTGTGGAAGGCAAAACCGTTCAAAGTACCCCATGATGACCTGAAGCTACCGTTGGCAATCTATCTAGCAAATTTCGTTTTCGCCGCAGTTTTGAGTTTGTCCGCAGGATTCTATATTCCCATTTTGCTAGGTATTGTCTTGGGCATTCTGCCATTGATCATCCTTTACTGGATGGCAACCAGTCAAGATACTACTCCCAAAAGTAACACGTTGGTAACCACTAATTAAATTTGAAATTAGCAATCATCAAGTGACTTCAGAGCTTTTTTACGCACTGGCTTTAGCAATTTTATTATCTCAAGCCGTAAGTACGGCAATTTTATTATCCCGCTTACTTAAAGGAGCAAGCAGAAGGGCGCCTTTGCAACCCGAGACAGCAAATCCTGATTTACTCGGGAAGGTCAGCGTAGTTGTGCCTACGTTAAATGAAGCCAGCAGAATTACTCCCTGTTTAGCAGGTTTGAGCAATCAAAGTTATGAACTGCGAGAGGCAATTATCGTTGATAGCAATTCCCAAGACGGTACCCAGGATCTAGTCAAGGCGGCGGGAAAAAGTGACCCTCGGTTACGCCTCATTACCGACGATCCTTTACCACCTAGCTGGGTTGGTCGTCCTTGGGCTTTACATACAGGATATTTAAATACTTCTCCCCATAGCGAGTGGTTTTTGGGTCTCGATGCAGATACCGAACCTCAGTCTGGTTTAATCGCCAGTTTACTTAAGATTGCTGAAGCAGAAAATTACGATCTAATATCTCTAGCGCCGCAGTTTATTCTGCAATATCCAGGAGAGTGGTGTTTGCAACCCGCATTACTAATGACGTTGCTCTATCGTTTTGACTCAGCTGGAGTAGATGCGGTTAGTCCTAGTCGAGTTATGGCAAACGGACAATGTTTTTTGTGTCGCCGTTCAGTTTTAGGGAACCTTGATGGTTATTCTTCTGCTGCTGGCTCATTTTGCGACGATGTGACTCTAGCTCGAAATATCGCGGCAGCGGGTTACAAGGTTGGCTTTTTTGATGGGTCTCAAGTAATCAAAGTCAGAATGTACCAAGGGGCGACCGAAACTTGGCAGGAATGGGGACGGTCGCTCGATCTCAAGGATGCTGCTTCCCCAGCGCAAGTCTGGGGGGATGTTTTGTTTCTTGGCTGCATTCAGGCTTTACCGTTGCCTTTGCTGTTGCTGAGTAGTTACCTGCTATATTTTGGCAATAGCTACCCAACCATAATTACATTATGGAGTTTAAACGCTTTTTTAGTTCTATTGCGTTGCGGTATGTTAATTGCGATCGCTCCCTCTTATGCTGGTTCTTCTCTCTTCTTTTGGTTATCTCCCCTGGCAGATCAATTGGCAGTATGTCGCATTTTATTATCTTCGCTTCAGCAGCCAAAACAGTGGCGGGGAAGAAATTATGACAGTTTTAGCTAGCGTGACCACATTTAGGACAATCTACTAAATAAATATATAGAGAAGTCTTAATCAAGAAATCTGCCCAGTATTTTTATGAGACAGGATTTAAACAATAGACAAATAAAAATAGATCTGTCGCTAACTACTGCGCGATTGATGGCAGCTGAAAGTTTTTAGGTTCAGGTAATGTTCTGCCTTGAGATCTAAATGATTCAATTAAAGTTTTAATTGTTTCTTGAGCATTAGCTAACACTATTTCATAAGATTCACCCTGAACTTTAAAATCTGACCACTCAGGCAAACTAGCAACAAAACAGTTATCTTGATCTGACCACTGAATGATGATTGAATAATTATGCTCCATTAGAATCTTGTTTCCCGTAAATTATAAAGAAGTCTTAATTGATATTATCTCTGTTATAACCTTTGTTCCGAGAGTTGAAAACCGCTCAGCTGTAATGCATTAACATATCTGCTGTAGCGTACTAAAGGATGAGGAGAGAGTTTTCTGTCTAATTCAACAACGTGCAGTTTAAATATTTATTGGCTGATCAGCCTAATATGGAGATTGCCCACCTTACAGAGAATCTGCCCCCTTCTTTTATCTATTTGGTATGAGCAGTAATTCTTGCCCAAAAGCCAGCCACAGCTAGTTGCCGCACCATGTTTTCTGCATTATTCTGTTGACTAAAAATCCCCACCTGAATAATGTTGCCTTTAATGAAAGCCTTGGGTTCAATATCTCTTACCTGAAGCAACAATTCTGCTGCATTGCCATAAACCTCGACTTTATAACCTTGTCCTGCTGCTAAATGTTCTGTATTACCTAAAGTCTTATTGCCAGGAGCTTTAAAAGTATATTCTCGCGTACTATATTGATCGTTGCTATTGTTTCTAGCAAGATAATAAGCATTTGAAATATCCAACTTTTCGTGGCTAACGCGTTCTTCTGCACTAACAGAATTCACATTATTAATTAGAGTTAATGGACTAATTAATAACAAACAAAGATATTTATAGTAATTCAAGTTCATAAGATCAACAATAAGAGTGCAAATTATAAAAGTTAATCAGCCAAGTATGTCTATTTAAATTAAGTGTTTAATTTAGCTATTCTAATTAATAGTCCGAAGTATCAACTTTGTCTAGTCTCAGATTCGATTTTAGAAACTTATGGTGTGCTGTAGCAATGGTTTCTACGATTAGGCAAAACCCAACAAAATAGTTCACTGCTACGGTGCTCAAGAGTCAGTAGAATAAGATAGTGTATGAGTGTATCTATCAAGCTTCCAAAGCCTGGGTGACGCAAACTGCGCCCATCTTGATTACTAACACCAGACTAGTAATTATTAGAGTACCCTCAATCTTTACAAAAGTTAACATTCTCGAATTAGTTTCATGAACAAGGTCGTTGTCGGCTTATCTGGTGGCGTAGACAGTTCTGTTGCTGCTGCCGCCTTACATCATCAAGGTTATGAAGTTATTGGTCTTACCCTCTGGCTAATGAAGGGTAAGGGACAGTGCTGTTCGGAAGGGATGGTGGATGCCGCTCGGCTCTGCGAAGAACTAGGCATTCCTCACCATGTGGTAGACAGTAGAGAGGTTTTCCGTGAACACATTATTGATTATGTAGTCAATGGTTATGAAGCAGGAGTTACACCTCTTCCCTGTTCACAATGTAATCGTGCAGTCAAGTTCGCTCCCATGATTAATTATGCTAGACAAGAACTAGATACGGATAAAATTGCTACGGGTCATTATGCTCGGATTAACTATGACGCCAAAAGCGATCGCTATCAGCTTTTAAGAGCCGTTGATCGTAATAAAGATCAGTCTTATTTTCTATATGATCTGACTCAGGAGTTACTGGCTGGTTCCATCTTCCCCTTGGGTAATCAGACTAAGACCGAAACTCGTAAAATTGCGGCGGAGTTTGGGTTAGCTACTGCTGAAAAACCTGAAAGTCAAGATCTCTGCCTAGTAGAGGCTCATGGCTCCATGCAAACATTTTTGGATCGTTATCTCCAGCAGAAAGATGGAGATATCGTAGATTTGGCAGGAAATGTCTTAGGTAAGCATACAGGAATTCATCACTACACAATCGGACAACGAAAAGGGTTAGGCATTGCTGCACCAGAGCCTTTATATGTAGTCAAGCTAGACGCGGTGATGAATCGAGTCGTGGTAGGCAATCGTCATGCTGGAGGAAAATTGTCATGCATTACTTCTCGAATGAATTGGGTATCTATTGCTGAACCTAGCTCCCCAATTCAGGCTGAAGTCAAAATTCGCTATCGTTCTCAATCTGTACCAGCACAAATAATTCCCCTAGGAAATTCACGGTGCAAAATTATGTTTGAAGAACCTCAGTTTGGCGTAACTCCAGGACAAGCAGCGGTTTTATACAGCGGAGAATTGGTTTTAGGTGGTGGAATTATTGAACTAGAAGCGGAAACTGATCACTCTGAGTAATTACCATTAGATGTTTTGCAGAAAAGCATCTCCATGAAAATATGAGTCTGCCGAGTAAAAAAAGAGGTTTTGCAGAGTTATTGTTAATTTCACTGATTATGATTGGCGTTACTTTAATCAAGATGGAAAAGTAAGCTTTGACGTGCGCTTATCAGCAAAACCTCGTCACAAATTAACTGTTAATCTCGACAGCAAAGATCCTTGGCTGCAAATGCGAGAAAATACAAGTCTTAATCATCTGCATCCTAGTTCTGACCCCATAACGCCAAAATTTGTGACTCACGCCATCAAAGAAAGTTTAGAGCTAGGTTAGCAACCTGAAGTATACAGTCAGTTTGTTATCCAATATCAGAACGGAATATTTTCCAGAGAAAGATGCGATGAGTAGATCAAGAGTTGCGTATTATGAGCTAAGAGCTTTAAAAACAAGTTAATTTACAATCAGCAATTTTAATAACGAGCATGGAACGAGGATTATTATGGCTCCCACTATTGGTAACTTTTATTTGGTTAGCCTGGAGTGGTTGGAACGAGTATCAAAAATTAGAAGCCTACAAAGTTTGGGCAGAGGATTTTGATAATGCCAAGTTTGACATCTTTGCTGTCTTAGGCAAAAAAGAACGGCAAGTTACCTGGGGAAAACCGACTCGCCAGGGAATGATTGACCTCCAAAGCTTTTCTTTAGATAGTGTGGAAGATATAAATCTGCTAATTGATAATCAGCCTTACGATAAGGCTTTACTAAATTCCGTAGCACCAGAAGAGCTCCCTCAAAAAGGCAAAACCGCTCTTGAATTTAGCTTTAGCAATCGCCAACCAATTCAAGTTCCCTTTACAGATGTGACTCTGGCGGCAAAATGGCGCCACTATTTAGCTGAAGCGCGAAGCAGTTGTACTTGAGCAACCACTAATTGCTGAAGAGTTCGATTTGCATTTAATGTTGAAGAGATATTTCGTTTTGAGCGGCAGAAAATAATTGATAGCGAAGCGTTGTTTTATATATTGACATTAGTTAATATAAATATATAAATCTTGTCGGAAGACACCAGATATAGTTGCTGATGTATCAATACTGCACCCACAATCTTGATAGAAGTGGATGCATTTAAAATCTAAACTGCTAAATTTCAATGATTGCCTTGCTGCATCATTTCAAAAGCTGTAGCTTACTGAACTCCCATCGTGAAAGTCTTGACTAAGAGCAAACTAACTGTGGCAATAAATATCCAAGATAAGCCTGCAAGATAAAATGGCTTTAGTCCATTAGAAGCGATCGCCTGAAACTTGGTTTCTAAGCCCATAGCTGCCATAGCGACTACAAACAAAAAACCATCTAGTTGAGTTAAAGCTTGTTTAGCACTAGCTGCTACTGGCAAGTAAGTATTGATAACAGACATAGTCAAAAAGAGTAATACAAACCAGGGAATAGTTACCTTAGAGAATAAGCTTTGTCCCGAAGAACGACGATTGGCAGTTGAAAGCGATCCCAAAAGAATAACTATCGGCACTAGATAGATTACTCGGGATAATTTAGAAATTGTGGCTAGATCGGCACTCATAGCATCATAGTGAAACGATGCAGCGATTACATGGGCTGTTTGTTGGATTGAAAAGCCACTCCAGAAGCCAAATTCAGTAGGAGATAAATTTAAACTCGCACCAACAATAGGATATAGCAGCATTGCCAGAATGCTAAATATAGTTACTGTGGCGATCGAGTATGCCGTATCTTCGTCTGAGGCGTGAATTACTGCATTAGTAGCTACAATCGCTGAAGTGCCGCAAATAGAGGTTCCTGCGGCAATCAATTGTATGAGTCGCTGATTTAATCCCAGCTTGCTACCTAACCAATAGGTAAAGATAAAAGTTGAGCTAATTGTGACAAAAGTAATTCCCACTCCCAGATTCCCAATCCTGATCGCGTCATGAAAATTGAGCTTGAAACCAAGAATAATAATGGCTAACTTGAGAATTTTTTTGGCACAAAATTTAATTCCTGGCTGAAATAAATGTGGCAGTTTAATAATATTACACAAAGCAATTCCTAGAGCAATAGCGATCGCTGAAATACTTACCATCTCCATCCCTGGTCTGCTGTGCAAAAAATAAGTAAATCCGCTGAGAGTAAAAGATAGCAAAATTCCTGGGATAATTATTTTAGTTTTTGACCAATAGCCTCGGTCTTCAGACTTAAGAGAAAACTGTTCGATATTAGTGCTTTTCATAGTTAATAATTAACTGAGCTTAAATCGCCATCAATGCCATTATCGAGTGAGATTTAATTAACCTCAACAATTCTTATTCCATGAAAATTGATCAGTCTGAGACTAGGATGAAAATTAAATTATTAAAAAGTTATTACAGATAATAAATATTGCTTTAAAACTAATTAGATTACCGACCAAAACGAGGTAGATTACTAGTCAACCATGCGGCGTCAGCTTGGCGATCGCACTTGAGTTCTAAGACTCTAATTCCCTGTTGGGGTAGATTTGCGAGTAAATCTGCCAATTGTTGCCAATTTTTAATGTGACAGTGTTCGATCCCATATGCCACGCATAGCTGAGACAAATCGACTACTTGAGGAGTCGCAAAATATTCTTCAAACTCGGGGAAATCAGCGATCGGCAACAGCTCAAAAATACCGCCACCGTTATTATTGATCGCGATAATGGTCAAATGTCCTTGAAACTTCTGGCTCATTAAAAAACCGTTAATATCATGTAGTAGTGCCAAATCTCCGGTTAACAATACTCCTCTATCCTGATAAGCCATACCTAAGGCGGTGGAAAGGGTGCCATCAATACCATTTGCCCCACGACTAAAGTAGGGAACTATTCCTCGATTGTTAGGTTGCCAAAAATACTCTGCATTGCGGATCGACATGCTGTTAGCTAGAAAAACTGGCGTATGTGGGGGCAAGGTTTGAGAAATCAGCCAAGCAGCTTTCCCTTCATAAAGATGCTTAATAGAGGCTAGAGTATGGTCAAGACCTTTTCTGGTGATACTTTCGAGTTCACACCATTGCTGACAATGGTTAGTTGGCAGAGCATTGTCAGATTTGAGCGAGATCTCACTAGCGATTTGTTCAATGGAATAATTAAGGTGAATTGATTTACCATGCAGTGGATCAAAGTTACCTGTTTTGGGGGTAATCACCCAACGTAAGACATCAATTTCTTGTAGCCAGTTGCGTAACTGTTTACTAGTAGGTAATTCACCAACCTGGATCACTACTTCAGGACTTAATTGCGGGGATGGTGTTTGACGCAGAATAGAATCATAAGCAGAAATCAAATAAGGATTTAGTCGAGCATAGTTTCGCAGCGGCGATAAAGCTTCAGCTAAGACAGGAAAAGATAGTCTCTGGGATAATAAGGCGATCGCCTGACAATAAGTTTCGGGATCTTGTGGTTGAGCTAAACCTGCAATAATCATGCCTGATTTCCCTTGCCAGCTATGCCACGGGAAGGAGATATTAGCTGTATTGTTAATACTGTTGTTGGTAATTTCTCCTACTTCATGAAAAAAATCAGGACTTAACTGAGTCTTAATTTCCCCTAACGGCTGTTTAATCGGTGCTAAAGGTTCTCTCAGAGGTATATTGAGATGTACTACCCCAGGCGAAGGCAGTAATGACTGTCGCCAAGCTTGAATTATGTTTTGTCTGAGATAGCACAGCATAGATAAACTAGCATCTGCCACAGCTAATTCACATTGCCAGTTAGGCAGATTTCCATAGAGCTTTACCTGATCAATAGTTTGTCCTGCGTGACAGTTACGGAGTTCAGGAGGGCGATCTGCGGTCAAGATTATGAGGGGAATTGAGCTTTCTTTAGCTTCAATTACAGCAGGATAAAAATTTGCTCCTGCTGTACCAGAGGTGCAGACTAGGACTGTTGGAACACCAGTCCTTTTTGCCCTACCCAGAGCAAAAAAAGCTGCTGAACGCTCGTCTAAAATTGGCACAGCCGTAATTTCGGGATGACTCGCAAACGCTACTGTTAGAGGAGTTGAGCGAGAACCAGGACAAACCACCGCCAGTCTAAGTCCACAGCGACATAAGGTTTCCACCAGTATCGATGCCCACAGGGTATTTACATTGCGAAAATCAATCATCAAAGACGTTACTGATTTAAATAATGACTGTCATCATAAATATGTTGGTAATCAGCAGCCAGAATTAAACCAAAGCCTTGAGCAAAGATTGTAATTTCAGCTGGATCTCATCAAATTCTTTATCTGGATTAGAACCCGATACAATACCAGCTCCAGCATAGAGGGTAGCGCGATCGCCATCAATCAGTGCCGAACGAATCCCGACAATAAATTCACAGTTGCCTTCATAGTCTACCCAGCCCAGAGGTGCGGCATATAAAGAACGATTAAACTTTTCGTAATTACGAATTTTCTCACAGGCAGTATTGGTAGCAACACCAGCGACAGCAGGGGTAGGGTGCAATAACTCGACAATTGACAAAGGTTGAATGTCTGCGGGCAAGTGTGCATAAATTGGCGTCCAGAGGTGCTGAATATTGGAGAGTTTTAGTAACTGTAATGGCAACTGCTGGGCTTTCAAACCAATGCTGCGTAAACCCTCAATCATAAAATCTCGTACAGCATGGTGTTCTCGCTTTTCCTTACGATTTTTGAGCAAGAGATTTGCTAAATGTAGATCTTCGGTATTGTTGATTCCTCTGGGTGCTGAACCTGCTAAAGCATCAGTTACCATTTGTTGGTTTTGCACGCTGAGGAGACGCTCTGGACTGGCCCCCACAAAGTTTTGACCTTTGCCGTTACTCGTAGAAAAAATATAGCAATCAGGATGAAGCGATCGCAAATTAGCCAAAGATTTAGCCAGATCAAAAGAAACCGCTGAACGAATTTCTGTGGTGTGAGCAATTACAATTTTGCTCAGTTCACCATTGGCGATTGAATCTAAAGCTGATCTAACTACTGATTTAAAGTAAGCAGTATCTTGAGATTGAGCCCGATCTATAGACAGTAAGCTATTATTTCCATCTATGTCCAGTTGTTCTAAAGCTGACCAATCGATACTATCTGCTTTTTGCTTAAGTTGTTTAAGCCAAGAACTTTTCTGCTGTCCTTTATCTAGGGGGAAATTAATAATTAGGCAACAATTTTTATTCTTCTTAACTATTTGGAAACGAGGCAAAAATAGAGTTCCCGAGGGGAATGGTTCAGTTTTTTTTACCTCGGCAAAAAAAGTAAAAGCACAGAAGACACCAGGCTTTCCAAGTGCCATATTGCTCGCTCCTTCCCGAGTAATTTGCTGGAAACAGCTTTGGATAAACTTTTGGGCTAAAGTGAACCGTGAACTTGCATCAGCATAACTATTTCTGGTAACCCCCCAAGCAGCCACTGCCTCTTGCTTACTACAATTTTCCCAATAAAAACTTAATGTATTACTATCACCGAACTTTTGTAGACAGGCAAGGGGATCGACACTAGGAATTTGACAAGCAAAACTAATAATATTCGTCTCTTCGGTTACCGCAAAACTTAGTTGCTTATTTTGCCAAAAATTATTTAGTTCCTGATCGTGATCATTATCTAAAATTAAATTACTAGATTGAGTTACAAAGGACATAGAGCTTTTAGATTTTGTCATTACCCAAAAAGTTCAGGTAGAAAAATTATAGTCAATTGTTAAATTGTTTGTTTGTTTAGTAAGTAACTACTAAAGTAGGAATTTTATGATTTTTATTATAAGCTAATGTCTGCAATAGTCCTAGCGACAGACTCAGTCAGAGATTTACCGCAAATATAACTTAAAAACTAAAGCTAAGAATACTACATACAATCATCATCTACATTGAGGACTAAGCTTCCAGGGTAACAGCTGTGGGCAAATTTAAACTTTCATGAAACGAAGGTCAGCAGCAGAGACACTAGCTGATAGGGTACTAAATAAATATTGATTGTGTTCTGAGAGTGAAATCTTTTTTGTCTTTGACTGCTAGTACATAACCTAGAATGACCATTAAACAAATAACCAATAAAAATCAACGGCTATGGCTAGCTGCAATCAAGCCGCCAATCTACAGTGTCGCGATCGCACCTATTGCCGTAGGCACGGCAGTAGCGTTTGCGGAAACCAGCCTATTCGATCCTCTGAGCTGTTGCACCTTTATTGGCTCAGCAATTTTGATTATTGCCTGGCTCAATCTGAGTAATGACGTTTTTGACTCCGAGACAGGTATTGATGTTAATAAAGCCCATTCAGTAGTCAACTTAACAGGCAATAAACCGTTAGTATTTTGGTTAGCTAATTTTTGTCTAGCAATAGGTATCGGTGGCATTTTAGCTTTATCTTGGTGGCAACAAGACTTAACAGTAATCGGCTTAGTCTTGCTATGCTGTTTTCTCGGCTATACCTATCAGGGACCTCCGTTTCGCCTCGGGTACTTGGGTTTGGGGGAAGTAATTTGTTTTATTACCTTTGGTCCTGGAGCAGTTTCCGCCGCATACTATGCCCAAACTCAAACCTTCTCCATGAGTAATCTCTTGATCTCTAGCATCATTGGTATCAGCACCTCAATTATTCTTTTCTGCTCACATTTTCATCAGGTAGAAGACGATTTAGCAGCGGGCAAGCGATCGCCTATAGTTAGATTGGGCACAGCAACAGGAGCTAAAGTTTTAGCGATCGCCACTGTGAGTATTTATGTCCTCTGCGTAATTTTAATTATGGCGCAGGTCTTACCTTTGCTCAGTCTGCTTGTCTTTGCTAGCTTACCCTTCGCCTATCAATTAGTTACTCATGTCAACCAAAACCATGCTGTCCCAGCTCAAGTGAGCAATAGCAAATTTATCGCCATCAATCTTTATCTCTCCAGCTCTTTACTGTTAATTCTCGGATTAGTCTTGAACTCTTATGTCTAAAAAAGTTATTCGTACAACTCAAGCCCCTGCTCCCGTTGGTCCCTACAATCAGGCGATCGCTACTTCAGGGCAAATACTCTTTATTGCTGGACAAATCCCCCTAGATCCTCAGTCCGCCACGATTGTCGGTGCGGGGGACATCACTGCACAAACCAAGCAGGTAATGACTAATATTAGCGCCATATTGACTGAAGCAGGGGCTAGTTGGGACAACGTAGTCAAAACCAGCGTTTTTTTAACCGATTTGGCTAATTTTAACCCCATGAATCAAGTTTACGCCCAATATTTTGCCGAAGATACGGCACCCGCCCGCGCCTGTGTTGAAGTTTCTCGATTACCTAAAGATGTTTTAGTAGAAATTGAATGTATTGCTGCGATCGATAGTTAGCTTTCTAGCAATTAATGAATCAGAAAAAAATACAGCAAATCTACAAACAAAAAGTAATTGATTTTTTTAATAGTAGAACTGCTTACGATTTGGAAGGAGATAGTCATCCGGCAGAAGCTAAACGCTTGCTAGATTATGTCCAGGTGAGATCTGGGCAAACAATTCTAGATTTGGCTACGGGTACAGGTTTAGTAGCAATTTCCGCAGCGAAAACAGTAGCACCAATAGGGTCAGTAATTGGTGTAGACATATCAAAAGGGATGTTAGCCCAAGCTAAAGAAAAAATTTTAGCCACAGCAATAGATAATTTAGAATTAATTGAAGCAGATATCGAGTTGATTGATTTTAATAGCGAGCAATTCGATCTGATTTTTTGTTGTTCTGCGCTTGTCTATATCAGGGATATTAGGGCAATGCTAGATAAATGCTATCACTGGCTAAAACCTGGTGGTTGTCTAGCTTTTACTACCCCCGAACGAAGCTCTTATCTAGCAGAGCTTAGAGTCAAAATCTGTCAAGATTTGTTTGAGATAGATTTACCTCATATCATCAGACCTTTATGGACTTCAGAAGCATGCTCCACCATGTTACGCAAGTCCGGGTTTCAAAATGTTGAAATTGAGAAACATCAATATCGGAGGTATAAGATAGATAAAAATTATGCATTTACACGGATAGAACAGGAATTTTATCCTAGAGGTAATCCGTTACTAAATTTGTCAGAGGCACAAACAGAACTATTACAGGTTGAATATAAAAAAGCTGTTGATCTCCTAATTGCCGAGCAAGGAGTATGGCAATCAGCTGTTAATTTGTATGTTAAAGCCATGAAATAAATTGATTTGTATTTTCAATTTATTCCATAAAGACGAGTGATTTTCCTCGTCCCTATCTAACTAGAATGCTTAAGATGCTTGAGTAATTTTACTCTCTATCCTGGCTCCTCCTCATATTCAGGAGCTTTTTGTTTTTCAGGAATATTTACTGGCGGTGGATTATAAGGCTCTGGTTTAATGTCGTCGTCCCAAACATCTTCATTAGTTACCTCTTCGTACTCATACTCTTTTACAGGAGGTGCTTCGTATACTTGAGCCTCATACACTTCAGGATTTGCATCTTCCCAGTTGTTTTCTTCATAATCATCCTCATAAGGGACTGCTTCTGCTTGTTGTCTCATTGGAGGAGGCGCGACGCGAGCTTCTTGCCACTCATCTTCGTCCCAGCGTTCCTCCATCACAGGCTCTCTAGTATCGACTGGGGTTGAAATAGGCTGACGGACAGTAGTTCCTGAAGGCAACTGATTATCCGCATTGATAGTTTGAGGATAATAACCCACATCATCTCTTTCCCAAGGAGGACGACCAATTCCCAGACGCTCCAAAAGTCCTACAGATATTTGTTGAATCCGTTCTTCCGAACCTTCAAACACAATCAGACGATTAGGACCACTACTAACAACTTCTTCAATTGACAGTTCATAGGTACTTATAAACTGTTCGGGAATTTGCGGTATGCCCAAAGAAGCAATCACAATGGAATTGACAGAACCATTTTCGGCATCAAACTGAAAATCTCTAACTTTTCCTAGAGGTTCCCCTGCTTCGGTAATAACCTCGCAATTAACCAGCTTGCTATATATTTCGATGTCAATATCTTCAATCACATTTTCGTCATCCACCAAAATCACATCTCCAGTTTGGCGGATGCTGTCGAGATACATATATTTCGGTATTCCCGAGACTGAAAGTAAATTATCCCGTAGTCCCAAGGCTACTACTTCTCTGCGGTCTATATCTACCAAGACCTCTTTTACCACTCCTAATCTTTTGCCGCTGCTGCTGGCAATTACTTGAGTGTTAATAAATTCAGAGCGTAAATGGATGTTTTCAGTTGTCATGTTGCTGTTTAGTTAATGTAAGCTGCTGCTTGCAACTGCTGTTTATATAGTAGTTTTTTTAATAAGGGTTTGTTTCCAAATAATGCCATAAAAGCTGCCAAAGTTACTGATTTGCAGTAGTTGAAATTAACATAACTTTTATTCTTTTACCATCATTCTAGCTAATCGCGAAGTATTTGCCCTATTGGAGCATGAATACTATTTTTTGGCAAGAAAATAAAGGAAGAAGCAGCGCGAGGTTCAAGCTCGTAACAGAATCTTAAGAGTCGAGAGCGGCTATTTAGGCTAGTTTGTTACTCCGCTTCTCTAAATGGGTACTTTAGGATAGTTAGCGTTTGAGTAAGTATTCTTGAGAGTGCATGAACCATCTCAATTCTGTTGATACAGAGCAAGATCAACCCCAATTATTTGCGGATAGATTGCCTGATATTTTGAGTAATTTATCATCTGCTGAGAAAAATAATTGTCTTAAGGTGATCTATAATTCACTCATCTTCTTCATTCATATTAGTGAAGGACAGCTAGTTTATGCTACCAATTCATTAGCCCCATTTGAGAGACTTGAAAGACATTTACGTCGCTTGAGTAATCAAAATCCTCAAATCAAAAACTCGCTGATCAAACAACCCCGTCTCAGATTTAAAAACGATTTACGGACTTACGTACAGCTCCCTACGGACTATCAGAGCATAATTTGGTTATTGGAAGCAGGTTATCTTAATTCTCAAGAAGCAGTCACGATTATTAGAAGAATTACAAGAGAGGTATTTGAATCTTTTTTATGCTTACCTCATGATTGTAAGTACAGTGTAATACCTAAATCAGCGCAGATCAAAGAACTGTGTCGTTTCGATTTAGATGCCTATACAGGGCAGTGTCAAAAAAGACTAGAAGCATGGCAAGCTTTTACTACCAAAATTTGTTCTTCTTATGAACGCCCTTATCTAGTGTCGGTGCAAGACAAAGTGATTGGCAACTTAAATGTTGAGCAGAATGAAACAATCTGTAAGCTGCTCAAGGGGCTAAACTTTCGTCAGATTAGTGCGGTCATAGACCGAGACGAACTGGTGGTTGCAAAAATTTTATATCCCTCAATTTTAGACAATACTATTATCGTACGTACGCCCAAATCTCCTTTTGATCAGTTACCTAATTTACTTCCTAGAAAAAATATTTTTGAGCTGCCAACAGAATCAGATTGGCGAGGAGAAGATAGTGGTTTTCAGGTTAATTCTCATAGCAAACAAACAGTCATTGCTCTCAACGATACCTGTAAAGTGGCATATGTCGATAATGATTTAACAGCACACCGCAATTTGACAAAACATCTAGCGCCAAATCTCTTTTCAGTTTTGGCTATTAAAGATGCGATGAATGCCTTTGGAGAATTGATAGAATTTCAACCAAGCCTAATCTTATTGAGTGTCGAAATGCCCGATCTCAATGGGTATGAGCTATGTGCGCTGCTGAAAAACCATCATGACTTTCAGGCGGTGCCGATAATCATGGTTAATGAAACTCCCGAATTGATTAATACCTATAAATCAAAAAGGGCAGGGGCGATCGCTAGTCTAGCAAAACCCTTCGAGGGTGAAGCATTATTGAATATAATTTGGCAACATATCCAATAAGTACGCCGTGTGCAACTCTTTGTTTGAGTTGAAAAGAAAAATTCCATTTGAGAAGATAAAAACTCTGACTCAAATGGAAAAATGTTTAGTACTGAAAATTTTATCATCGCGGTCTTTTGCTGTGTTGATGATTTGTGGAATGAGGTTAGTCTAGGTAAAAAAATTAGAAGAGGAGGATTTGCACCTAGTTTAAGCGATAGCGAAGTAATAACGATGGAGATTGTAGGGGAATTCAAAGGAATTGAGACTGACAAAGGAATTTGGAGCTATTTTCGGGTTCATTGGTCTGATTTGTTGCCTGGGATTAGGAGTAGAACCGCTTTTATTCGACAAGCATCTAATCTTTGGTGTTACAAACAACAGCTACAAAAACTTTTGGCTAGGAATTTAGGTGGATATGACGATTCAATTCATCTGATTGATGGATTTCCAATTTCCCTGTGTCACTATCAACGAGCTAAAAACTGCCAGCTATTTATGAGAGAGGCAAATTTTGGTTATTGTGCCTCTAAAAATGAAAAATACTCTGGTTTTCATGGACATTTAGTAGTTAGTGCCGAAGGCATCATTACAGGCTTTTGCTTGACTGCTGCCAATGTTTCTGAACGGGAAGCCTTGTGGGATGTTGTCGCTGGAATTAGTGGTTTACTGATAGGGGACAAAGGTTATCTGAGCAACTCATTGCAAAGTGATTTGAATTTCTCTCAGCTAAATCTTCAAACACCTAAACGTTCCAATCTGATTGATCGACGTCCTCGTCATTTGGTTCGGGCATTAATCCAAACGCGCC
The DNA here is from genome assembly GCA_039179675.1 of Cyanobacteria bacterium P01_G01_bin.67. Taxonomy (GTDB): domain Bacteria; phylum Cyanobacteriota; class Cyanobacteriia; order Cyanobacteriales; family Xenococcaceae; genus Waterburya. Next base: position 20,655 of record JBCDEP010000008.1, on the reverse strand, counting down.
GTTTAGTTGAAACTGTTATTGGACAGTTAGTAGAGCGGTTTCATCTTGGAAAAGTTCAAGCTAGCGATTACATGCGGCGAACTATGCGCCTTTGTGGCATTTAACTAGCCGAATCAATCGGAAGTTGTTAGCTCATACCGTTGCTTTGTGGTTCAATCGTCACTCAAATAATCCACTGTGTTTTCAACAACTTATTTCGGATTAATTTTGGAGTTGCACACGGCGTAATAAGTGGTTCTTAGTTTAGTAAAGTTTGTTTACTTAGTAGCTGTTGAAAGCTATCTTGGTTAGGCATGGAAGACTGCGCACCACTTTTAGTTACGGCTAAAGCCCCCGCTACTGTCCCCCAATGTACTGCTTCTTTGAGAGATTTACCCGATGATAATGCGACGGCTAAGGCCCCATTAAAAGCATCTCCCGCCGCTACCGTGTCTACCACAGGAACTAAAATCGGTTTGATCCAAAAGCTTTCTGCTTCATTACTATAGAGGGAACCTTGATTGCCAAGGGTAATAATGACGTTTTTGACACCCATTTGATGTATGAAAGATGCTGCCTGTCTAGCGGTGGTGACACCATCAACTGTAAAACCAACTAGCTGACTAGCTTCAATTTCATTGGGGGTAATAATATCGATTAAGCTATACAACTCCTCAGGCAAATTTGATGTCACTGGTGCAGGATCTAAAATCACCAAACAATTGTTAGCTTTTGCTTCCCTAGCCGCATTTAAAACAGTTGCAATCGGGATGCCTAGCTCTAACAGCACGATTTTAGCTTGAGGAAGTATTTGTTTAAATTGCTCTAATTCTAGCTCCCGAACTAGATTGTTTGCCCCTGCCGCGCAGGCGATAGTATTTGCTCCCTGTCGATCAACAACAATCGAAGCAATACCAGAGTAGGTCTGGGGATTTACCGTAATCCCATTAGTATCTACCCCCGCAGTCTGGAGACTTTTAATTAGAGTTTGACCAAAGCTATCATCGCCAATTTGACCAACTAAACTGACTTTGGTTCCCAATTTAGCGATCGCCACAGCTTGGTTAGCCGCCTTGCCACCCGCAGCCGAAAAAAAGCGATCGCCAATTACGGTTTCTCCTCTTACTGGTAACTGGGGAACTTCTACCACTAAATCTAAATTGATACTGCCGAAGACAACTACGGTCATTATGTTTTATGTTTTACAATCTCAGATGTTCATTGATTATAAATCTTACTACTCTTAATTAGTCTTTAGTCCTCATCTTAGTCCAGCAATGAGAGCCTGATTTCGGCTAGTATTTTTACGTAACCTCTTTTACTAGATTTCTTGCTGTTATATTCCCAAGCGTTGATAGATTTCGTCTAAATTCTTGAGATGATGATTAGGATCGAAGCAAGCATCAATTTCCTCGGGAGATAATGTTTGATTAACGGTGGGATTTTGTGAAATTAATTTACGGAAGTCGCCATCGGTTTTATTCCAGGCTTGATGAGCAGATTCTTGAACAACGCGATAAGCATCTTCCCGATTCATGCCTTTTTCTACAAGAGTAAGCAATACCCGCTGACTGAAAATTACTCCGCCATAGACATTCATATTGCGCTTCATGTTTTCAGGATACACCAGCAGATTTTTCACTAAACCAGTAATTTCTTTCAGCATAAAGTGAGTCAAAATGCAGCTATCAGGCAAAATCACCCGCTCAACAGAACTATGAGAAATATCTCTTTCATGCCATAGTGCAACATTTTCTAATGCTGCCACCGCATTTCCTCGAACAATCCGCGCCATTCCAGTCAATCTTTCAGAACGTATAGGATTGCGTTTATGAGGCATTGCCGAGGAACCTTTTTGCTTTTTAGAGAAAAATTCTTCAACTTCCAACACATCTGTCCGCTGGAGATTACGAATCTCGACGGCAAAACGCTCAATGGAGGCAGTGAGTAAAGCTAATTGCTGTACATAGTCGGCATGTCGATCGCGTGAGATGACCTGAGTTGAGGCACAATCTGGTTCCAAGCCTAATTTCTGACAGGCGATCGCTTCTATTTGGGGATCGACATTGGCATAGGTACCGACTGCACCTGAAATCTTACCGACAGCAATTTCTTTGCGGAGTCTGACTAGGCGATCGCGGTTACGTAATACTTCGGCTAACCAACCAGCTAACTTAAAGCCAAAAGTAATCGGTTCGGCATGAATACCATGAGAACGACCGACCATGACAGTATAACGGTGCTGCTGTGCCTGATAACGAATTGCCTGAATCAATTCTTCTAGACGCTCTAAAATTAGATTGAGACTGGTCACCATTTGTAGAGCAATTCCCGTATCCAAAACATCAGAACTGGTCAAGCCTAAGTGAATATATCGCCCCGCATCACCAACATATTCGTTGACGTTAGTTAAAAAGGCAATTACATCATGGCGCACCTCTGCTTCAATTTCCAAGACTCGTTGCAGGTCAAAATCAGCTTTTGCTTTGATTTCGTTAACAGCCGATTGGGGGGTATAACCAAGTTCTGCTTGTGCTTCGCAGACTGCTATTTCTACCTGTAGCCATGTTTTTAACTTATAGTTATCAGTCCAAATCTCGCCCATCTCGGGCAGGGTGTAGCGTTCAATCACAGTCTGACTAGCTTATTACAACTGTCAATTGTACAACTAAGTATGCCAATGTTGGTTAACCTATTTCTGAAGCTGGCAACAGGACTTGAACCTGCGACCGGCTGATTACAAATCAGCTGCTCTACCAACTGAGCTACGCCAGCACTAGAAATACATAATAGCAGACTATTTGATCGCTGAGCAAACTTTTTTTTAGGCTCTTGAAGCTCTCAACTCAACGCTTATGCCATGCTGCTTTCCATCGCCCAGCGTGCCAGTTCAGTACGGTTGTTGAGGCTGGTTTTATTTAGCATGTTCGAGACGTGGCTTTCAATTGTCCGCTGACTAACGTTCAACTGATTGGCAATTTCGCGGTTCGCCATGCCTTTTGCCACCAATTGAACTACCTTAAGCTCTGTGGGAGTCAGCTCAACATTATGGGGCACATGAATCGTTGGAGTACCATCAAGACCTCTTGGTCTTCCTTGTTCCCATCGTTTGATTTGATTGAGGGAGGATTCAACCTGAGCTACTAACTCTTCTGGTTCAAAAGGTTTGGACATGTAAACATCAGCACCTTCATTTAGACCCTTGACCCGATCTTGACTTTGACCCTTAGCAGAAAGAAACAAGACAGGAATACGATTGGTAGTAGGTTCTTCGCGAATGTGTTTAACCAAAGCATATCCATCCATTTCTGGCATCATCACATCACAGATAATCATGTCAGGAACAAGGTGATCCAATACTTCTAGAGCCTCCCGCCCGTTTTCAGCAGTGTCTACGTTATAGCCTCTGAACTCTAGATAGTCTTTCACCAGTAAAATTAAATTAGGATCATCATCTATGAGGAGCAGCTTCTTGTTATCTTTCGGAGAATTATCTTTCATAGGTGTTAATGTTTAGTCTTTAGCTTAGGAGCAGTTTTACGCTTTAATTGCGTATCCCTATTTATATTTAAGTCTGGGAGGGATCACTGAATTGATAAATTTAAGAATATGTTAATTAGACTCGATATCAGCAACTTATTGTTGACTGACACAACTGTAAAATTACACAATACCTAATCTAACCTCGATCTTGTTTTTCGACATCCTTTTACCAGCAAATTACAGAAAACGCTGTCCTAACTTGAGTTTCACTCATCATTATCTTTTAATATCAATATTAATTATGGTGAGAAAAGCGATTTTTTCTATTCCCAGAATCATCTTTGTTGTTTAAAATGCACCTCCTCTCATAAATTTAGATTTAGTAACTTTTCTTGTCTCTAGCACAATATTTTTGATCAACATGGTTATCTTTACTGAGCGATTTAATGAGTTAGTAAAAACTCGCCGTTCTACAAAACCCAGACTATTTAATGGCAAGAAGATTGAAGACGATCTTATTTGGCAAATTTTAGAAAATTCTAATTGGGCTCCTAATCATGGATTAACTCAGCCCTGGCGATATAAAGTTTTTAGCGATTCTGGACTAGTAAAATTAGCAGATTTTCAGGCAAATCTCTATCAACAAATTACTCCTCAGGCAAACTTTAAACCAGAAAAATATGAAAGAATGAGAACTAATGTGCTAAAGTCCTCTCATGTAATTGTGATCTGTATGGAACGGCAAAAGTCAGAAAAAATTCTGGAAATAGAAGAAATAGAAGCGGTGGCATGTAGTGTACAAAATATGGCGTTGACCGCAGCCGCCTATCAAATTTGCAGTTTTTGGGGTTCAGGTGGAGTTACTTACACCAAAGAATTAAAAGAGTTTCTAGGTTTAGAAGAGAAAGATAAATGCCTTGGGTATTTATACTTAGGATATAGTGATAATCCTGCTACTAAAAGCCGTCGTGATCCAATTCAAGAGAAGGTGGAATGGTTTAGTTAAAGTTACTTAAGTTATTTTTCGCTTAAAAGTGATAATTTTAATGAGCTTTTAGAAGATATAGTGATTTCAGCAGACTAAGCTAACAATGCGATTACGTTACGGGTAGCCTAAGGATCGCCTAAAGATATTGGTTTTTAAACAGCTTCTTCCTTCTCTTACGACCGTTGGCTCTTTTTCTCAAGATTCCAAAAAGATTATTATCAGATTTAATGTGATTACACTTCCAACAGACTGCTTCTAGATTTTCTACATCAAACATTTTGTTGGGAAATCTGGCTTTATTTAATTTGTGGTCGAGGGTTACATATCGATCAGAGAAATAGACATTACCGATCTTGCAAAAATGTCTATGTCCATAACTATCAAAATAGTAAAATTTTCTAGCGATCGCTTCTTCTTGATCACTAGTTTTATACGACTCTCCATGTTTCATTATTGTGTCACAATGAGGACACGGCGTATCGGCAAATTTGGCTCTCAGCTCATTGGGAGAAATCATGCCATATTGAGGATGATCAATTAGCTTTTCATGAGAGTTTTCTTTCCAGATTAAACTAATTTTCTTACTATCAAATAATGGTGACAAATTCATAGATATGTTAATGATTTTCGATACTTTTGACTTTTTGTGCTTTTTTCTTCATGATCTGAGTTGATTTTGGCTTCAAAGGCAGCTAGATCTGATTCCAATGATTTCAAACCTGAATCTAAAATGTCTGATGCATTATTTTTGCTTGATATATGATTGGCTAATGAAATAATGTTGCTGTGAGGTTTATTTTCTTGAAGCAAGTGCCAGCTTTTTTTGTAGCGTAGATCGAGTCTAGCAGCTAAAGAATAAGCTATTTTTAATTGGCGAGAATTTTCAACTTGATATTGCTCATACACTATAACTTTTAGTTGTTTTAAAGTCATTTGTTTTACATTGTCCATTAATATATCTCTAGAGCAATTATTTAATTAAGTCGTTCCAAGCATCATCACCATGATTATCCTTGATAAATTTCTTGGATTTTTCATTAATTTCCCTGAGATAATCAACTCTCTCTGTAAAGCTTTTAACTATACTTGAATATTCTGTCTCCATTTGTTTATCTTCCCTATCTCTACGATTTGATTCAATCTCAGCATCTCTAACCGTAGCATTATAAAATTCTTTGTGAACTAAATCTTTGTCAATCAAAGCTTGGTGTCTTTCATTTCCAGTCATAGATAGAGAATTCTTTAACCATTGTCCTAATTGATAAATTTCGGAATTCTCAATATCAAGTAAATCCCGCAGTAAGTTATCGATTTTTTGTTTAAGAGTGATGTTCTCTTGTTCTAATTCCTGAACTTTGATATTGGCTGACTTAGTTGCATTTCTTAGCTTATCATTGTTTTTTCTTGAATCATTCCTTTGTCTATCTCTATTAGCCTTGATTACTGGCTTTAAGACTGAAATAATTTTAATATTTTCGACTAGAAATAATAATTCCGCTTCAGATAAAGTTTGTTTTTTCAGTGCATCCTTAAAAGCATATTCAGCAATATCAGTATGCTTTTTTAACTGCTTGATAATTTGCTTTTTTTCATCTGAAGATAACGGCATTATTTTAGAAGCATTTAGGTATTTTATTAAGATACTCAAAATGTTCACATTTCATTGTGATCCTTATCATTAGAATATGAAACATAATTTTGATTAAGAATCAAGCAACTTTAATAATTCTGCTTCACTTAGTTGAGAGATACCTAGCTTTTCAGCTTTAGCTAATTTAGAACCCGCATTTTCGCCGAGTAATAGATAGTCTGTTTTTTTGCTAATTGAGCCAGTAACTTTTCCTCCCGCTTGCTCGATTAGTTCTCTAGCTTCGTCTCTTTTTAAACTAGGAAGTGTTCCTGTAATAACAAAAGTTTTGTCCTTTAAAATTTGCTCAGATTGATCGAGATCATGATCAGAAGTTTTTATTGCAGCAGCAAAATTTAATCCTGCGGCTTGTAACTGCTTGATCAAAGCTTGATTGTTAGGAACTCTGAGCCATTCAAAAACAGACTGGGCAATTTCTTCACCAATACCATATACTGCTTCAATCGATTCAAAAGATGCTTGAGATAACTCCTCAATAGTAGGAAAGTTTTCAGCGAGTATTTTAGCGTTAACACTGCCAACATAACGAATGCCTAAACCATATAAAAGCTTGCCATAGGTTTGGTTTTTAGATTCGGCGATCGCATTAACTAAATTTTGAGCGGATTTAGTTCCCATTCTTTCTAGATCAGCTATCTGCTCGACGGTGAGAGTATATAAATCGGCAACAGAAGTAATCAAATTATTTTTAATCAGCAAGATGGCAATTCTTTCCCCTAAACCTCTGATATCTAAAGCATTGCGTGATGCCCAGTGGATAATACTACCCCGTAAAATTGCTGGACAAGAACTATTAACACAGCGGGTCACAGCTTCGTCTTGAGGACGCACTAGAGTTGCATTGCACTCGGGGCAATTAGTCGGCATGTGAAAGGGAACAGTATTTTCAGGACGTAAAGTAGGAAGGACACGGACAACTTCAGGGATGATTTCCCCCGCCTTGCGGATAATCACGGTATCCCCAACCCGAATATCCAATTCGGCAATGCGATCGCTATTGTGGAGAGTAGCTCTTTGTACCGTAGTCCCTGCAAGCTGTACAGGCTCCATAATTGCCATCGGTGTAATCGCTCCCGTCCGTCCTACGTTGACAATAATATCTTTAACTACAGTAGGGGTTTCTTCCGCAGGATATTTAAGAGCGATCGCCCAACGGGGAAACTTCTGGGTAAATCCTAGCTGTTGCTGTAGTGAATATTCATTGAGCTTGACCACAACTCCATCAGTCATATAAGGTAGTATTTTTCTACCTGTATCCCACTGTTGAAAATAGTCTTGTACCTCTTCTAGAGATTGACATAGCTTACGATTAGGATTTACGAGAAATCCCAACTCTTGTAATAGCTCTAGGGATTGCAATTGTGATTCTAATTCTATATCCCTAGCTTTGTTAGGGTCATTAACAATGTGTAGAGTGTAAGCGAAAAAATTCAATTTACGTTGAGCAACAATTTTAGAATCGAGTTGACGTAAAGTACCCGCAGCAGCATTACGGGGATTAGCGAATAAAGCCTCTCCTGATTTTGTTCGTTCTTGATTAATAGCTTCAAAAATATTTAAGGGAAGAAATGCCTCGCCTCTTACTTCTACCTTTCCTCGTATAGGAACATTCAATCTTAAGGGAATAGTACGAATCGTTTTGATATTTTGGGTAATTTCTTCCCCTGTCACCCCATCACCACGAGTAGCACCTCTGACTAAAATACCGTTTTCATAGGTCAAAGCGATCGCACTTCCATCAATTTTCAATTCACAGACATAGGCAAATTCTGAGATTGACTCAAGCTGTTTTTGCCAGCGTAGTTCCCATTTAGTCAATTCTGCTAAATTAAAGGCATTTTCCAGACTATATAAAGGAATGTTGTGTTTTACAGACGTGAACTTGGAGGCTGGTTGGTCACCGACTCTTTGGGTAGGACTATCGGGAGTAATTAATTCAGGATATTCAGTCTCTAAATCTTGTAACTGTCTGTATAGTTGATCGTATACTCCATCCTCCATGATGGGATTGTCGAGGACATAATAGGCATAGCCTGCTTGCTGTAATTGTGCTTTCAGTTGAGTAACTTTCTGGTTAATTTCTGGGGTCACGGTCATAGTTTTGCAAGTGGCAGCGAAAATTCTAGGTTAGTTGCTTTGATTCAGAGCAAAGGTAAAAATGTATTATAAAATCATCGTGAGCTGATTAGCTGTCACCGACTTGCTATTAGTAATTGATAAGTTAATCATTGATTACTAATCGCAGCTTAATTTCCCATCACTCTCTTTTCGCTACACTGCTTAGAATCGACTAGATAAGTGAATTAATCCTGATTTTTGGGAAAACTAGATCTAAGATTTGCCTAATTAAACATGAGTGAAAAACAAATTATTAATGCGATCGCCCATGCCTGTGCAGATGAAAAACTGCGGTTTCAGATCATTATTCAAGATACTACACTACATGTTTATATCAATCGACCAACTCAGGCAAGTCTAGACTATCGCACGCTGAAGCAGCGAATTTATACGGCGATCGCTGAATTATCCTGGACAAAATTCCGCAGAATTTGGCTCCACTGTCGCATTTTGGGAGAAATTGAACCAGATTGGCAGTCAGTTTTGGAACTAGAAGCTATGGAGCTGAATTCAGAAGAGATGACATCAATGGTAGAAGCAATTACTACCGCAGTTGATGCCACCAATTCGATTGTGTCCAAAATAGAACAGGAGTTAGAGATAGCGGAATCTTTCATTAGCGATCCACAAACTGATTTTGAAGATTTACCCACCACAGGAGCAGAGGATCTGTTTGACCTCAAAGAAGCGGAATTGGCTGAATTACTCGAAGATTCGATATCAGAACTTGATTTTAGTCAATACTGTTTTATCCGTAATCGACGCTTATTATATGCAGTACTTGATCCACCCTGGTCAAATATTGCTCGCTTGATCGCCACCTTTGATCAATTTGAACCAGCAACTAAGCGATCGCAATTACCTGTTTTAGAGGCGTATTTAGAAAATTTTGTCGATCCTGATCTTGCTCAATTTGAGCCAGAAGTACAACTCTGGTGGAGCATAATTAAGGATTTGGACTCAGACAACAGACATAAATTAGCTATCTGGCTTAGTCGCTATTGTTTGAATGCGGAGCAAACTATTTCCCTCATTCAAGAAGTTTTTGAAGCTCAAGCCGCTATCGATCAGGCAAAATATGCTTCTAAATCAATCATTCAATCAAATTTTAGCTCACAGCCCAAACCCAATCAGGTTGTCTCATCAATTAGCAACTCAGCTAGTAATTCCTCAGGTTTCTTCAGACCTTTGGCACGATTAGTTGGTAATTTCCTCCGAATTTTCAAACCTACAAGGTAACTTTACTATTCGATTAACTTTTGTAAGTACCATTTTCTGGCAGCTTTAGTAATCGATTTGTGGATCTCTTTCCAAGTTAGATTAGTCTCACTCAACTCAGCTTTACTTTCTTTGTGGATATCTAATGAAATCTATTAAAGAAGTTGACCCAACTTGGGCGATCGCTACCACATCATCTAATTGATAGACTTGATCTAGATTGGCAATAATTTGCACTATTTCTGCATCCATTGCTTGCATTTTGTATAGACGCAAAGCATCGGCGTTAGGATGTTGTTTGGCACTGATTACCTTCATCGCCATCACAGACATGAATTTGCCACCTCATAACATGATCTTCAAGTAACCTAGTACAATACAAAGCTTAAATTATCAATCTGTAAGAGCAAATGATCAGCAACAGTCCTCACTAAAATCAAAACGGCAGGAATCTGTGTTACAAGAGGAAAGAGAGTTATCTCGAATCAAACATCATCGGAGAATGATTTGAATTAGAGTTAATATCTTAATTTTTATGGACGCAGAAACTTAACTAGGTCGCTTTCTTTCGGCTCTTTTTTCCATGATAGTTGCGGTAATCAAAGCAATTATCGTCACGGGAATGATAAACACCAACATAATATTGACGTATAGGGGAAGAAAGGTATGGTCTAAAGCATCCAAAATGAGATAGCCGTTATAAGCGAGATAGTAAAATAAAAACAATAAACCTTCCCAGCGGTCAATGCGCTTCCCGGAGTAAAAAATCGGAAAACAGGCAAATGCCACAGCGATCGCCACAGGGGCACTAAAATTAATTACAGCGGGACTAACATTGATGCCACCAGGAGAAACTGTTCCCGCAATACCTAAGACTGCCAAAATATTAAAAATATTACTCCCGAGAACATTACCGACGGCAATATCCCTTTCTCCCCGCAAACTAGCCACAATGGAGGTAGCCAACTCTGGGAGAGAAGTCCCTAGTGCAATTATTGTTAAACCAATCAAAAGCTTGCTGACTTGAAAATACTCAGCAATAGTCACTGCTGAATTAACAAGCCACCTCGAACCGAAGATCAGCAAACTAGAGCCACCGATAATAAAAACAATATTTTTAATCCATAACCCAAGAGTAACTTCACCATCAAAGCTATATTCTTCGGTAAACTCATCAAGTTCTGAGCCTTGTTTACTACTTTGATAAATCAAAGAAAGAGTATAGACCACACCACCGATAAATAGAATTACGCTGTCTACTCTGCTTAATTGTCCATCTAAAGCAAACATGAACAACAGTAGTGACACACCGATCATGATTGGGACATCGGAACGGATAATTTGTTTAGTCACCACTAAAGGCGCTACTACCGAAGATAAACCTAAAACTAATAATATATTGCAAATATTGCTGCCCACGACATTGCCGATCGCAATATCAGCACCCTGTTCAGAAAAACTTGACATAATGCTGACCGACATTTCGGGCGCACTTGTGCCATAAGCCACTATAGTCAGACCAATAATCAGAGGAGGTATCTGTAAAACTGCCGCAACCCTGGAAGCACCCTTAACCAAAAACTCTGCCCCTATTACTAGCAACACTAAACCTGCCACTAGGGTCAAAAACGTTATTGGACTCATAAAAATGTATAAATAAAAAGTTTAGTCAATTATTGATAAGGTTAATTTAATTCCGATCCCAGATAGCCATTAGCTCACAACTTTTAACTATTGAGCATGAGACTATAGGTATTTAGGACTATAAATAAAGGAACTAATTAATCAATTACTGCCTGGCAATTTGATTTAAATTACTATAATAAACTCAAAACAGCAAACAATAAATTATGAATAATGAACTATTAAGGGTGATTGGTTAATGTTAATTTTGCTGTGCAGTTTCAATTTCGGTAATTTTTTCCTTGGTCAATCGATGCTCCCGCTGGAGAGTTTTCAAAATAAATTCTGGCAGTTGAGCCGAACTTGCTAAAGCTAGTTCAAAATTTTCTACTGCTTCTGCCAACACCTTGGGGCTATTTTTCTTTTTGCCAATCTTCCTTAAAATTTGTCCTTTAAGGTAATAGTGTTCGGGATTTTCTGGTGCAGTTTCTAAGGCTTTATTAGCATATTTTAAGGCTTGAGTATAATCTTTGAGATCGCGATAGGCTACAGCCAAACCTCTTTCTACTAAATAATTTGGAGCAGCATAACCTTCAAAACGGGCGATCGCTTGTTCTGGATTAGAAAATGGTAGATTTACCGCTAACAATAAGTCCATATAACCCTTAATTAAATTCAATTCAGGATCATTGGGGTTGGCATCTTCTGCCAAATCGAGATACTTAAACACTAATTGCAGCTTATTAATCGCGTTTAATGCGCCCTCTTTTTCATAGACATAAGCTCCATCTAAAAAATGCCCTACGGCTAGATAAAGATTGCCCCGCACGGGATCTTTTTCTGCTAGTAATTGAGCAGACTCTAGAGTTTGAACCGCATATTTTTTAATCCCTGACCAATCTTGTTCGGTGTAGGCTAAGGAAGCTAACATTGCATGAGCCAAAGGTTCCTCTGGTTCTTCAGCCTCAGCTATTTTTAGTTCTTCACTAACTGTTTTATAGTCACCTTCCAAGAAAATAGTTTCAAATGCTTGTTCGGTATATTTACCAATATCACGAGCATCATCTGTTCTAAAGGGATCTTTCCCCCAAGCAGCCCCATTGTTAAAACTAACAATAAAGGTTATTGACATAGGAACTACAAACAATATTGATTGAAACTGGTTTCTTAATCCAAAAAATCTGGTTAAAGGATTCATTATACTTAATAATATTTTGTCAATAAGAGAAGTAAATATGGACGTAAGTTGTAAAAATCTGGTTCCTGAAAACCAGGAAGATATCATCATCAAATATAGCCAATCAAAAATCTTAATTTGCTCAATGTAAGCTCGTATAATCAAATCAAAACACTCTAGGCTCTTGAATCATGCTGCGTCTGCAAAATTTAATTTATCATCCTGCTGCTACTCCTCAACCGATTCTAAACAATATTAACCTAGAGCTACCAACCCAAAAGTTGGGATTAATTGTCGGTGCTAGTGGTTCGGGAAAAACGACGATTTTGGAAATTCTGGCAGGATTGGCAGAACCGACCAAAGGTAAAATTTATTGGCGAACCAAAGAACTAACTGACCTTGACCTACAGCAACTTGCAGGATTGGTATTTCAGTTTCCTGAACGACATTTTTGCGGCGGTACGGTGTTAGAAGAGTTACGTTTGGGTCATCCCGAATTAGACTTAAAAAGAGTCAGAGATGCTTTAGGCGAGGTAGGATTAGAGCAGATATCTCTCAAGGTATCTCCTCACGCTCTGAGTGGAGGACAACAACGCCGTCTAGCACTGGCAGTACAGTTGATTCGTCAGCCTAATGTTTTGATGTTAGATGAGCCGACGGCAGGGCTGGATTGGTCAATGCGGATTCAGCTTGCTAAGTTACTAGCCAAATTAAAACAGCATTGGACTCTGTTGGTGGTCACTCACGATCCTGGAGAATTAATTGAAATAGCCGATCGCTGTTGGACAATTGATCGGGGAGTTCTACAATCGATTGAGCCAACTACTCTAAAACGATAATTCCATAAGCCTATGAGTCAGATTGAAACCAAGATGCTGCCCCAAATGAATAAAGTTTGGTCACAAATTCTTAACTGGCAACCTAATAAAACTCAAGAGCAATTATTTCAGCAAGTCTATCAGGAAGTTCTAGAGGGCAATCGTCAGCAGAATTTGACTCGTATCACCTCTCCCGAAGATTTTTGGGAGAAACATCTTTGGGATTCTTTATCGGGAATAGTTGGTTTACAAGAAGAAATCTTACACCAGAAATTAGAGATTATAGATGTGGGTACGGGAGCTGGATTTCCTGGGATTCCTTTGGCGATCGCTTTTCCCCATTGGCAACTAACTTTGCTCGATTCTACTCGGAAAAAAATTACCTTTGTTAACGAGCTAATTGCCAAACTTCAGCTCGACAATGCTACAGGAATAGTGGCACGAGCTGAAGCTTTAGGACGAGTACCAGGCGATCGCGCTAGCTATGATTTAGCTTTGGTAAGAGCAGTTAGCAAGCCTTCCGTCTGCGCGGAATACAGCTTGCCCTTCGTGAAAAAGGGTGGCTTGGCAATTCTTTATCGAGGTCACTGGAATGAAGAAGAGACGGCTCATCTGGAATCGGCGGCGGCTCAGTTAGGCAGCAAAATTGAATTGATCCATCCCTGGGAAACTCCCCTGAGTCAGGGGGTGCGACATTGTATTTATCTTCGCAAACATTCGGCTACACCTCAGAAATTTCCTCGCGCTGTGGGCATACCTGATAAACAACCGCTTTAAAGATTAATCATTGAGAATTTATTGGACAGACAGCAATCTTACAGTTTCCCCAAAAGGAAACTGGGACAAATCTAAACCACCAGGAGTAACTACCCATAACACAGGTAATTCTGGCGCAGTATCAGGAAATGTACCGTAACCATCGGTAAGATAAATACACACTGCGGTTGTCATGCCATCCCAACAATTACTAATTTTGTGGAAAAAAGGTACAAACGATGTGCCGCCTCCACCTTGGGGTTGAGGAATTGTGCTATCAGAGTTTAATTCATAAGCATCATAAACATCAGCATCGGCGTAATAGAGTTCACATACCAAATGAGGATAGGAGTTCAAAATTCCTCTGACTTCACTAAGGAACATTTTTAATAATCCATCATCAATTGAGCCGCTAGTATCTACTGCTACATATACTTTTACTGATTCCCCTTGTAAAGTTTCTAAATATAAACCTCTACCGATAAAACGGCGATCAAACCCCGTATAGTCTGTCGGGGTTTTAACTAAATATCGCCATAAATAACTGCGCCAGTCTAGTTGTGCGGTGTCTAATGCGCCTAATTCCCGTGCCATTCCTGCGGGTAAATTACCTTGACTAGTGGTGCGGGCGATTACCGTTGCTTGCTCATCGCATTCTGCCAATGGGATTCTAATTCAGCTTTTTTGGCTTCAGATAAACTATCTAATTCTTCTCCTGAACCAGATGTTTTATTGCTTCCTTTTCCAGCTAAGGGGGAGATTTCTAATAAATCGAAATTTCCTAAACAATAATCACATTTATCTTGCTGCTGTAATAACTCATAGATCTCCTCCACACTAAGATGTTCTAATTTAGTATCCCGAATACCCCCTTCGGGAAGTTCAAAGCAACCCTGCTGGTAAATAATACCGTTGACTACAATATCCGCCACTATATTCCAAGTCTGCTTATCTCTGACACCTCTTCTCAAAACATGAAGTAAAGCAGCATGTAAAACTTCATGGAGTAATAATCCGTCTTGTTGCGGTGTAGTTAGAGATTGTAAAAAGTCAGGATTATAGAAAATATCTTTGCCATCAGTTGCAGCAGTAGTAATAGTTTGAGTTGGGATAAATTTGGCGAATAAGGCTAAGGTGGCAAAAAAAGGCGATCTAATTCTCAGCCGAAGTAATGACGCGCTAATTATTTTTTGGCTAGTTAATAGTTGATTCATTTATTTCTTAGCTAAAAAACGCTAACCAGACATATTTTTTGTTAAAAGGGTATGGATAATTTATAACTATTAATTTTAATACAGTAGTAATTTTTAAATCTTTTTAATACGTGCCTTTTAAGTTCTTTTATAGCATTAGACTTACTTAGACTGTTATGATTGTTTCTAATAGACCAATCCAGATATGATAAAGAAATACTATTGTCATTTAAATAATTTTTTTTTCTTTTTCTATTCTATTTCTGTATTCTGCACGTAAATTAGTATAATCCCAGTAATCTATTAAATGTAAATAATAATCTGGTATACAAAGATTTTCGGATATTAATTGATAAATACCTGGATTGCCGCCATCATATTTCAAAAGTTTTAAAATAGTATTTTCAGATATATTAGGATGTAAAGTAATATATAATATACATGATTTTTGATGTCTGCTTTCAAAAACAGAGTCTATAATTTTTCCAGAAGTGTTTGGATTCCAGCAGAGAACTTCCGCTATTGATCTTGATTCATTTAATCTACACGCTATTTGTTCTATAAAGCAAGTAGATATATTTTCTTCTAATACTAAACTTCTAATAGTATCTACGGAAATATCTGAAACAAAATTAGGATTTTCTAAAATTAATAAGTCAAAAACAGGATTATCAATTAATTCTCTAGAGAATTCTGCACCTAAATTCAAGAGCGTTGGTGTTGGCGTATTAGGATTACTGGCTACATACTTACGAATTAGCTCATCTTCACTTTTAGCTAACTTAGTTAGGATCTCTGGAGCAGTATTTTCATCTTGTGCTTGTTGTCTTATCTGTCCTATATTCATACATAAATATATTCAGTAATATATATAAACTTACAATATATCAATTGTTAGCATCTGTTCAAAATAAAACCAGGTCGCTTTACAAATGAGAAGTATCCCTATTTGTGTAGAAACCTGTAGCTGATTTAGTGCGATCGCCTTACGTATTAAAGGAACTGAGTCTCGCGCCAATCGTTCTATGATTTTGGGCGATATCTTTACGCTATGAGCAACTTTTTCACGGACACTTATATAGCGATCATTTTTTAGCATATTTAATATTTCTATCGTTACTTAAGGATGTTCTGCAACTCCTTGTCGTACTAAATAGTTTGTATTTATTGCTAATTCTTTTAATATCTTTGGTTGGGTATTTATATTTTCAGTAAGCCCTAATAAGAAAGATGGTTCGCTAATTTCTATTAATTCTTTAATACTATGAATTGACGTATTTTCTATTTTGGAAAGCTTCAGTCTAATATAATGAGAATAGTTTGGCGTATTCAGATTACCTGCAACACAACAACGAATGTTTTTTCTCTACTTTTTGCTAACCTTGCTAGCGTTTTAGGTGAAGTATTTTCATCTTCTGCTTATCGCCATGTTTCTTCGGCTTCCATATTAGGCTATGTAAGTAATTCTTTGGCTACATTATTTTAATTTACCGCATATCTTTAATGTAAAACCAAGTCGCTTACAAATGATAATTATTCTCATTTGCATCAGAACCTGTAGCTACATCTCCAAGTTGCGTCAATGCTAAACAAGAAAGAGAGGTATTAGATCCCCACTAACTCCTGAAAATCTTTTAAAAACTTTTGCAACTGCTTATCTTGTTTGACCAACTTTGCTAATGCGCCCATTTGCCCTCTGCCACGCATTACTCTAAACATATCCACCGCAAATAACTGTACCCATTCGGCTGTAGCTTTCTCACTCAACCAGTTAAAAGCATTGTAAGCTTGCTTGGCATCACTTGCCCTAACAGTTAAACCTGTGGTGGTGGCATATCTGACCGATGGTTCTTCAGGGAAAGCGATCGCATTACCCATTCCTTGTAAAATAGGCTCTAAATTTGGTAGTGTTTTATATAAAGTGATGTAAGCTGCGAATTCTGCTGCTGCACCCGTACCTATAGCTGAAGCAATATCTAATCCAGCATAGTGTAAATTACTCGCCATCACCCAAGATCGAGGAGAACACCAGGCAGGCTGTTGTGGATCTAGCTTATGTAATAAGGTGGAACGAAAAGAAAGAAAAGCAATAATCTGCTCATGTACTTGTTTTTCCAAGGCATAGGTTTTGAAGCTATCAAAGTTTGCTTCTACCTGTAGGTGTAAAAATCGATTAGCCAATGGTGCAGGCATGTCAAATACCGCTGCACGATCTTCCTTGCGATTTCCCGCCGCCCAAACATACCAATCTTCAGGAACAACATAAGAACCTACGCGACGATCTAAAATTAACTGTTGGGCTACTCCTTGTAAAGCTGGAGGAGCCATATTTAATTCATCCATAAACAAAATTCCCTTTCCTTCCCGTGGCAGAAATTCGGGGGGATACCATTGAGAAATTCCGTCTTTGGCTACAGGTAAACCTCGTAAATCTGTTGGTGCGAGTTGCGACAGGTGCACATCTACAAAATCAATTTTATGTTCTTGTGCCAGTTGAGCCACAATACTTGATTTTCCGATTCCTGGCGCACCCCAAATCATAGTGCTGATTTTGATGTTTTGGCTAATAAGTTGATTTAAATATTTTTTTAATTGTGTCAGGATCATAATTTCTAAAAATTAAAAAGGTATATATTCTTGAGAATCTTTACTTAACTTTTCTTTAATTTCATTAGGACAACTTGAATTAAAAGTAAGATAATTACGAACCATTAGTTCTTTATCTAAAGATAATTTTTCTAAAAAGTATTTAGGAGTTCCTTTGCCTATTGCTAAAGATGCTCTTATTTTGGTATCAGGGTGATTTGCAGCCCATCGTAAAAACCAATCAGGCAATCCTTCTAGATCGAAAAATTTATGATGTATATAATCAATATCATCAATTTTTTTTAGCAATGACACTGAAGCTTGACAATTTTTTATAACAGATAAAAGTATTGGTTTTCTCTTTGAATTAGCAAGACTGTTTAAAATATACGCCGATGTATTAGGATGAGAAGCTAAAGCAACACCTAATTTAATTTCAACATTAATAGAATCATCTCTAAAAAATACTTGATCGATTTTTATCTTGCTCCAAAAAGAAGTTAATAATTTTTCCAATAACTCTGTGGGAGTCTTAGGATTAGAAGCGATCACAATTGTTGTCTCGTCATTTGATATTTGTTGTTTAATAGCTTCTTCTGTCATTATTGTTAGCATTTCAATCGAAGTATTAGGATGTCAGCAATATACTTTCTCAATCCATAACGCCCGTATTGCATTAAATATTTGAGAAAAGCAAGGGGCGTTTTATCATTTTGTACTATTTCTAATTGAAAATAATAGTAACTATCAATAAAATACGGATTTTCTAAAATTAACAAATCAAAAATTGGATTCCCAAATAATTCTTCAGGAAACTTTGCCCCTAGACTAAATAAAATTTCTGTTGGGGTATTGGGATTCGCTATGACATATTGAAGAGTTTGATAATCATTGCTTTTAGCTAAATTTGCTAGTATTTCTGACGCAGTATTTTCATCTCTTGCCAATTGTCTAGCTTGATAGATATTCATATTTTTCTAAATAAAATCTTAGTTAATAATTTTTTTTCTGATATTTTCGAGGCTGGCTTTAGCAGCAGCACGAACTGCTCGATTTCCGTCTTCTGCTAATCTTTTAATTATAAGAAAAGGTGTATTAGGATTTTGCGCTATAGCATATCTTTCTAACCACGATGTTGGAAGAGAAACCTTAACTAAAATTGACACTGGTGTTTCGGGATTTAACAATACTGTCAAGCGGTTAGAGGCAGAAATAGATGATTCCCAGCGATTTAACCATCTCTGTTCCTTTGCCATTATTAGTGACAAAACTCCTTGTTTGTAATAGGTAGAGGTCTCCCATTCTTCTAATATTTCATCAGATGCACTGGGATTCCTAGCTGCGCTAGAGCTTACAGAGATATCTTTGTGATTTACTAATTCTCGTAAAAGTTCTTCTGTTATGTACAATCTGCTGGCGAGGACTTTTAGTTCATTTCGTTTTAAGGTTTCTAAAAATGACATTCCCCAAATTTCAGTGATGTACTTAGGTGTTGTATAGTTTGCGATCGCACTATCCCGAATCATTCTTTCCTTACTACTTAATAATATTTTCAAACTATCGGGAGACATATTTGGATGAAATGCAATGGTTTGTAGAGTAGTTTGTAGAGTAGATAGTTGTTTTTGTCGTAACTTCTTTTCTTGATTTGTTCTTGGCTTTTTTGATTTATCTATTTGACTCAATATTTTTTCCATACATATTTTTAAAAACTCGCTAGGAATATCTAAATTATCTACGAATTCTAGTGGATAGTATTTGGAAATAGGTATAATAATGCCATTTTCGATAAAGTTTTTAGATGAATATGAATAGTGTCCTCTAGAAAATAAGTTTAGTAATTTTATTTTGATTTTCTTAGATGTCCTTGGATTATTAAATACAGGAATTAGAGCATCTTGCGATTTATTTATTAATTGTTCTAAAAGATTGGGAGAGATATTTTTGCTTCTCCCTAATGCCTCATATACATAGCCCATCATGTGATTAGTTGGTCTATTCAGAATTATTTCTAATATTTTATTTGGTGTTTTGGGATTTACAGCGATCGCGCTATGCACTGCATTATGACGATTAGATTTTGCTAATTATTCTAATATTTCAACTGGCGTACTGGGATTAAATGCTATCTTGCTGGCAATGCTGCCACGAGGATCGGGCAAAGCTAGCAATTTGCGAATCAAATCTGTTGTTAAATTTGGATTACTTGCAATATAGATATAAGCATTTCCATTGTCAAACATTTTTTCAAGAATAGAAATTGGTATATTAGACTTTATTCCTAATAACTGTAACTCTTGCCAATTACCAGAATCAGCCATCTTTTCGATTTCTACTTTACTAAGATGAGAATAATCTTTATAATACCCAATTCTTTGTATTGAATAATAAGAAATTGAATTAGGAATATACTCATACACTTTTATAAAGTTGTTGATATTTGATAATATTTCTTGATATTTTTGATCTGCTTCTAATATCTCTTGTTGTATTTTTGCATTTACAAACTCTTTGTAGTTATCAGTCAATTTATTGTTAATAAAATTGCAATGCAGCTCTTTAGCTTCTTGAATTTGATAGCTCGCACTTTGGGATAATCTTGCTAAAACGCTGTGAGAAGTTTGAGGATTCATTAAAATAGCTAGCTTTAATCTTTCGTCTGCACAATTAGCCGCATATTCAATCATCCGATGAGGAACTTCTCGTTTTAACAAACTACATAAAGCGTTTGCCGATGTTCCTGAGAAAAGATTAGGAGTTTCAAGTAGTAGTAAGTCAATAGCGGGATTATTAAATACTTGTTTAGGAAATTCAGTAGCTAGCTTAATTAAGACATCTGGTGGAACATTGGGGTTGACTAATACATTTTGGCGAGTTATTAAATCAGTTGAATCAGCTAATTCTCTCAGCTTATTAGATGCCGTGGTTTCATCTTGGGCTAATTTCCTGTTTTCTAGGACATCTATCATAATATTTATCAAATATATCTATCGTATATCTATTAAAATAGTTAGATAATTAAATATTTGTTCATCAGTTAAATACAGTCGAGAGCGCACACCAAAGTT